>JBJEXU010000252.1:0-5495 GCA_051886095.1 Christensenellales bacterium
AGCAAGTTCCTTTGCAATAGATAATCTATTCCAAGAAGGCAATTCGCTTATTGTGGCTGGCACAGGAGCCGGAAAGACAATAATGCTAAGTGAAACTATCAGAAGGTTTGTAAATGCTTTTAAAAGCAAATTTGACAGATTTCCTCATACTTTGGTTTTGGTACATAGAACTGAAATACACAATCAAAACTTAACAAAGTTTCAGTGGGTGGCTCCTTCGATACCTACAAGCGAAATTATAGCTGACAGAAAGAGTGTACATGGACTTGTTCACTTTGGTATGGTTCAGACTGTTACAAATGTCATAGATAAACTTCCAGCTTTTGATTTAATCGTTATAGACGAAGCTCATCATAGCATGGCAAGTACTTATCTTAATATTATCAATAAAAACAAAGAAAAGGCAGAACAAGATACTTACATTCTAGGTGTTAGTGCAACTCCTAATAGAGGAGACAAACTTCCGCTAAATGAGTTATTTAATAATTTCTATCAAATAACCACGAAATTCCTTATTGACAGCCACTATTTGGTTAGACCTAAGTTCATAGACCTAACTCCTAGATTTGGAGCTGAGATAGGGCATCTGGCCAAGAATGTAAATTGGGATAGTTTAGATGGAATTCAATTATTAAATAAATTGATTGATGATTATCTTGAGTATAAGGAATCAGGTAAAACAATTATATTTGCTCCTAGTCATAAGATTTGTAAGTTGATTAGAGATAATCTTATTAGTCGTGGTAGAACTCCAGCATATCTAGGAAATGGTATATCTGATGAAGAGCGCTTTGCTGAGCTTGAGAAATTCGAGAAAGGTAATGCTGAAGAACTTATCAATGTAGATATTGCCACAGAAGGATATGACTATCCAGAACTTAGAAATGTTATTGATTTCGATACCAATGGTAATGAGACACAGTGGATACAGAAAGTTGGAAGAGGATTGAGAATAGCTCCTGGCAAGACTGGATGCACAGTAATAGATTTTGGTGGCAATTTGCAGTTATATCCAGACGTTGAAGTAGAAGTTAATCTAGAAGGCGAATTTAAGGCGCCTAAGGGCAAAAGACTGAGTGGAGAAGATTTCTACATTAAAAAAACTGAAAAGCCGAAAGAGCAAGCAATATTTGCGGACAAGAAAGAATTTACACCTTATTCTTTGCCGGAAGGTTGGGAAAGTCTCAACGATGAAGAACTAGGAATTGTCTATACGATTAGTGGTTCAACTAGAGATGCATTAGTTGTAAAATGTCATGACAATTTTTCATTGTTTATGACTGATAAAACAAGCCTTAGAAAGTCTCTTACGGACACTCTGCACAATTGTTTATCCCTTGGAGATAAATATGTCAAAGAAACAAGTTCTGAAGTTTGGAAGGACCAAAGACTTATAAACAAAATGCAGATTAAAAAACTCTCTCCAAAATATCCCACAATGACACTTACGTGGCATTCTGCCAATTGCATTATCTGTTGGGAATGTTGGAGGAAAGGAATAAAGAATGAAATTCAGAGCTAATAAACTAGAACTAAAGAAACTATTTAATGGTAATACGGAAATTGTTATTCAGATAGAAGATAAAAATAATAAAATTGCTAATCAAATTAGTAGCAAAAAAGAACTCTTAAAGTCTGATTTGGAAGTGTCTATTGATAAGTGGAGAAATAGGCGCAGTGGAGGTCATAATCGTCTATTTTGGGATATGTGTGAATATTTATCTGGGTGTATTAATGACCCATTGATTAGTCCTTATATAATATATAGACAATTAATCCGAGAATATGGTGTAAGTACCATTTACCCTGTTGAAGATGAATTACTAGACATGGTTGTTCGTGATTGGGAAAATCGAGGAGATGGTTGGATTACACAAATTCAAAGAAAAAGCAAGATTGATGAAAATAGAACCGTAGTAAAGTTTTGGTATGGTAGTTCGATTTATAACTCTAAGCAGTTTTGGAAACTTGTGGAAGGACTTAAACAAATGTGTAAAGAAAACGATGTAAACATATCTCATTATGATAAACAATTACAAGTAACTATGATGGCATTTGAAGATGAGGAAAAGGCTTTTGAATTAAGAAAGAAACAACAAATTGCGAAGGCAATTTAATTGCTATGCAAATTACTAATAAATTCAGAAAAGAAGGAACAAAATGGGAATTATACGAGATAGTTTTATAATATTAAAAAACTGGGCAGAAGCTATTAGTGCGTTGCCAGAAGAATATCAATTAGAAACTTATAAAGCACTAATGCAATATGGTTTAAATGGAGAAATTCCACAAAATATTTCTCCTGTGGCAAATGCTATGCTGATAAGTTTTTCTAAGGGAATGGAAAATAATATTCTAAGATACAATGCTAGTGTAGAAAATGGTAAATTAGGTGGAAGACCAAAGAAAAATGAAAACCTAGAAAAACCCAACAAAACCCAACAAAACCTAGAAAAACCTAGCGAAACCCAGCCTAACCTAGACGAACCTAACCATAACCTTAATGTTAATGATAATGTTAATGATATTAATAATAAAGTTGTTGTTGATAAACTAAGTACTAATAATTCCGCGCGTGCGCATGAGGAAACAACAACACCAACAACAAATGTTGATTTGATTTTGCTTACTGGGCTATGTAAAGATTTAGAGATTGACTGCGAGTTTGATTCTTCCAAATATGATTTGCAGTTGCTTCGAGAGAAAATTAAAGAGAGTAGATACCTAAAGTTATTTCGAAGTTTAAAAGAACTACTCAGCAAATACGACAAGATTATTGCTGATAAGTACAAAGATTTCAAAATAGATAAATTGATATCAAATAGTCAAGCAAAAAAGAGAGAGTACACAAAAGAAGATTTAGATGCGTTATTTGATGATATTCATTCAATAGAGATATAGGTGATTATGAAAATATTTTTAAGAATTTTAGAAGTATTAATAGTCGCACTCTTGATTGTTTACATAATTCTGTTAAGCTTTCGTTAATATTTACTTGGAATGAAATTATTAGTGTGTGTAATGGTTATTGCGATTATAAGGCATTGTATATTATTAAGAAATGAAAATTAAGGAGAATTATATGGTAGGTAGTGTAATGGAAATAAAAGAATGTTTAGAAACAATAGCAAAGCGTATATCAACATTTGAGGAAAAACCAAATTACATAAATTGCGAAGCATATAAGAAACTTATAGCAGAACGAGACGCATTATATTTACTGCTTAAAAGACATGAGGAGATGAACTGTGGATAATTTTGAACAACCTTGCTGGTGGTGTTCAAATGCTTATGCTATAGGGAAATGTTCTTGGGCAGATAATTTTAAATCGGTTGAAGGTTGGAATGCGAAAAAGACAATAATATGTTCTTATGCTGGAGGGACTAAAATAAAATCGTTCAAAATACTTAAATGTCCATTATTTGAAGATGAGCGAGAAAGGTTAATGCGAGAATTTTCACATTTGTCAGATAATCAGTTAAGAAAGAAAATTGGAATTTCACTTAAAAAAATAAAAGAGGTGAGGAGGAAATTATGCAACAAAAGAAATCAACAATAGCGAGTTGTACAGAAGAAATAGATAGATTGCTTAAAATATTGCTTTATAGCAAGTGCGACAAAACTGATGAGGAGAATATCAAATCTCAATTAAAATATAACTTGCAAGAAAAAGCAAGATTGGAAGAGCTGAAACATCAAAATAGAGAAGATGCCAAGATAGCAAGAGAATCCAAAAAATTAGGAATAGAAAGTTGGACAAACGCTTGCAAAAAGAGAGGTGTTTTGTAGGGTTATGGAAGAAATAGTTAAAGCAGCGGTTAGATATAAGGATGAAATATATACTGGATTTGACCACGGACAGTGTTTTATACAATTGCCACAAGGACATAAGGGCTCAGAAATTGAGCAAGGATTTATCACTAACGATGGTAAATTTTGTCGATAGGAAAGAAGCGATGAAAATTGCTAGAAATGCAGGACAACTTATTATTGACATGGGTAAAGAAACTCTTATTAGCGAAGATTTACATATATACTGGCTCAACCAACAAGAAAAAAGAATTGATGAATTGCAAACCAAATATGACAATTTGCACACAGCCTTAAATAGAATAAGAGAGATTATCCCAGAAACTGTTAAGATACTATTATCAAAGATTGATGAGGAGTAGTTATGGAAGAAAAAGAGAGATATATAATAGATGACTATGATTACATATTTGATAATGAAAAAAATATGCCAATTTGTGATTTATGTAATATTTTTGGAAGTTATAAAATTATTGATTTACTCAATCAACAATACAAAGAAAACCAACAACTCAAACAGCAACTTAATATTTATAAATTAAGATATAATTCGCTCGAAGAAAAATTAAAGAATTTTGATAATAACATTTTAAAATCAATGCAAATAAAAATTGACGAAATAAAAAATTTAAAACAGCAACTGGAAAATGAAAAGAATACAAGTGCTGAACTTGTTTCGCTAATTGATACTATGAGATACGAAGACCCTAAAATTAATGAGTTAGAAAAGCAACTCCACGACTTGCCTAAGAAGATTGTGGGAGAGATTAAAAATAGTTTATTAGATTTCAGTAATGGTTGGTGGAGATATTTTTTGCCTGATACTGGTTATTATATGTTATCAAGAGATTTAGAAGGTTGTTTGGGTGAAACAATAGACACAATTTTGAAAAAGTATGGAGGCGAAAATGAAAGCAATAATGATTAGCATTCAGCCCCAGTGGGTTGATAAAATACTAAATGGCGAAAAAACTATTGAAATTAGAAAGACAATGCCAAAATGCGAATTGCCTTGTAAAGTTTATATTTATTGCACTTTTGGGAATATGAAAACAAATTATATATTAAACAAGAGAGGCAAGGTTGTTGCGGAGTTTATACTTAATAAGGTTGAGAGATTTTATGTTCCATACCCAGCATATTTTTATCAAGTGCAAACACAACTTGAGCATATTGTTAAAGGTAGTTGTTTACCACTTACACCAATTCATCATTATCTTAAAAACGATACTGGATATGCTTGGCACATTGATGACTTAAAAATCTATGATGAACCAAAAGAGTTGAGCAAGTTTAAAGTTCGTTGCAAAGACTATGTTCCTTTTTATATGAATGATTGTGATGAAGTTTGTGGTTATTATGAAAACGCTCAATGCAAAAATGGTTATATCCCCTTAACAAAACCTTTCCAAAGTTGGGGATATGCGGAGGAGTTAGGAAATGAATAAATCACTCATAAAAGCCAATGGCTTTGAATGTACTCAATGCAAAAAGATTGTGATTGATGGACATAAACACGACAATGAAGAAGATATTTGTGACCAGTGTAAAATAGTAAATTTAGAAAAGCAACTTGCAATAACCGAAAAAGCACTTGAATTGGCTTGTTTAACAATATCTAAATCAATATGTCCTAATGGGAATTGGGATACATTAAAGAAAGATTTTGCAGAAGAATATAAAG
>JBJEXU010000253.1:0-5459 GCA_051886095.1 Christensenellales bacterium
TATGAGGTCCAATGGTAGTAAACCCAAGGTGTATATCTTTATCTAGACTTTCGTCATATTTTTTTAGTAACAATAACTTTAAATCATTTTCGGTTTCTGCTATATAGCCTTGATAAGATAATTGCAAATCTTCGCTTCCGCTAGTAAGTTCTTTATGAATTTTATTCGCGTAAATTTTTAATTTTTCTATAAATGCAAGCCTACTCATTATAATTTTAGCGCCCGTAATGGCAAGTTGCTCATTCCAAATAGAAATGGTGTTTTTTAACACTTCTATATTAGGTGTTTTAAGCAGTTTATTTCTTTGTTGCAAAATTTTATTATAATTAGACAAATCATAAAAATAATTTCTATCAAATTGGCACAAATGAATATCTATAAATTTACGCCTTTCGTCTGGGCTTTCTTTTATGAGTTTGAGTTCGTCAGGGCTAAAATAAATTGCATTAAGAGTGCCGAGCAACTGACCAATTTTTTTAATGCCAATTTTATTTATTTTGATTGCCTTGTTTTGATTTTTAAATAAGTATAGTTCTATCTGATACTTTCCAATATTTTTTTCTATGTCCAAATCAACTTTAGAATAAGTACAATCCCATTTAATTAAATCTCTATCTTTAGTAGTTCTAGGACTACGACCAATAGCACAAAGAAAAATGCTCTCAAGAAGATTGGTTTTTCCTTGAGCATTTTTTCCAAGTATTACATTTAAATTTGTTCCTAATTCAACCGACTGATTAGTATAATTTCGGAAATTAGTAAGAGTTAGTTTGTTAATTTTCATTATAAATAAATATTATAAAAAGTGGCTATATTTAGGCATTATTTTATATTTTTTAAATTTTATGATAGAATATCATATATTCTATCTAAATCATCGGAGTTATAATAATTAATAATTATTTTACCTTTTTTATCGTTGCCTTTGATTTCAATTTTTGTAGAAAATTTATGCTCTAGATTGTCCTTAAATTCTCTCATCTCTGTAGACATTTGAGGTCTTGGTTTTGGCATAGATTTTCTATTTTCTTTGGATACTTCCTTAACTGCGTTTTCCATATCTCTAACAGTAAGTTTACTATTAATGACTTGGTTGGCAAGTTTTAACTGAACTTCTGGATTGGTTACAACTACAAGCGACCTTGCGTGACCTGCGGATAGTTTGCCTTTTTCAATAAGGTCAATTACCTCGGGGCAAAGTGTTAGTAGTCTTAGAATATTTGCAACATTTGAACGAGATTTGCTTAACCTATCTGCTAAAGCCTCTTGTGTCCAGCCATAACTATCCATTAATTCTTTCATTGCTCTTGCTGTTTCTATTGGGTTCAAATCTTGTCTTTGTATGTTTTCAAGTAAGGCTATTTCCTTTATTTCGTTATCAGCAAAATTTTTAACTATTGCAGGAATTGTTTTCTTGTCTGCAAGTTTGCTTGCTCTAAATCTTCTCTCGCCCGCAACAATCATATATCTGTCGCCCTTTTTAGTTACAAGAATAGGCTGAATAACTCCATATGTTTTAATACTTTCAGCAAGTTCTTGTAGTGCCGATGGGTCAAAATTTTTTCTAGGTTGATTAGGATTATTATCTATTAAAGATATTTCAATTTCTTCAACAACCTCTCCTTCTGGAAGTTGAACTACATTGCTAACTTCTTTATTGTTTTGTTTAACTTCAAAATCATCGTCATCGTCAAGTATTCCAAGTAAAGACCCAAGACCTCTTCCTAATCCTTTATTTGTTGCCATTTATATTTCTCCTTATGTTAAATATTTTATTGAGTTATAAAATTATAACTTTGTTTTTGTTTTTTTATAGTAAAATATTTGTTTTATAAAGCCATTTTATTTAGTTTAGTTTGTTTGATTTTTTAAAAATTCTTCTGTAAGTTGTTTATATGCTAATGCACCAACGCATCTAGGGTCGTAAACGTGAATTGGTTCGCCAAAACTTGGTGCTTCTGCAAGTCTAACATTTCTAGGAATAATAGTTTTGTATACTTTTTTACCAAAGTATTTAGTAATATCTTGAGCAACTGATGTTCCTAAATTGCTTCGATTATCTTTCATTGTAAGAACTACACCTTCTACATCTATATTTTCATTAAGATGCTTTTTTACAAGTTTAATTGTATACATTAACTGGCTTAATCCCTCTAATGCAAAATATTCGCATTGAATAGGAATAAGAACACTATCACAAGCGGTTAATGCATTTACTGTAATAAGTCCTAGAGAAGGTGGACAATCTATACAAATAAAGTCGTATTGGTCTTTAATTTTCTTAAGAATATTTCTTACAACTTTTTCTCTATTGTTCATTTGAACAAGTTCAATTTCGGCTCCTGCAAGGTCGACATCTGAAGGTATTATATTCAAGTTCTTATATTTTGTAGGCAATATTACTTCGTCAATAGTATTATCGTCAATAATAACATTATATATTGTTTTTGGCTTGCTGTCTTTTTCAATTCCAATACTGCTACTTGCATTTCCTTGTGGGTCTATATCAAGCAATAATACTTTATAACCCATATCAGACAAAAAGCCTGCCATATTAACACAGGTTGTTGTTTTGCCAACCCCTCCTTTTTGATTTAAAAAGGCAATTATTTTCCCCATATTTCCCCCTTTGATTTTATTTTGTTTGTAATTCTATTTTACTATCAATTTTACTTTTTGACAAATATAAAACTTATATTTTTAACATTTTATAGTGGTTGAAGTCTTGGTTTATTTTGTTTTCGTGGATATTTTGTTGATATCTCAGATTTTTTCCTTATTTTTAAAACATATCTTGTTGTATTGATCTCTTTAATGTTGTATTCAAAAATTTCTTCTATTTCACAATTCAATATTCTCAATGCGTTTTTAGCATTGTCTATTTCTTCCTTATAATTGCTTCCTTTATATGCAAAAATATAACCATGATTTTTAAGCATAGGTGCTGAATACTCGAGAATAATATTTAAAGGTGCAACTGCTCTCGATGTTACAATATCATAATTTTCTCTATGTTCCGATTTAAATGCTAAATCTTCAATTCTTGTATGTAAAGCGTTAAGATTTATCAAATTTAGTTTATTCTTAACTAGATTTACAAAATCTATTTTTTTTCTAACACTATCTATTGCCGTTATATTTAAGTTATTATTTGCTATACATAATGGTATGCTTGGAAATCCTGCACCACATCCTATGTCTAGTATTTTAAGCGAAATTTTATTGTGTTCTACTTTCCCATTGTTGTTTGTTACTTTTATAATTTCGTTTATTGGTAGCAAACTATCTAATAAATGTTTGAATATAATATCATTTTCTTCAGTAATTGCGGTAATATTGTGTGTTTTATTATAGTCTAGCATTAATTCTATAAAATCGCATAGTTTTTTAACATTTTCATCGAGTATTTCAACAGTATATTCTTTTAAGACTTTTGTTAATTTTTCGTACATATTTTATTTTCCTTATTTATTATTGTTTCACGTGAAACATTATTTTTTTGTTGTATTAATGCTTTCTAATAAAAACTATATTTTTGTTTAGCATTTAATGAAATCGTATTTTTGTCTTATTGTTTTTATTTTATTCAAAAATATTATTTATTTTACATTAAATTATTAATGTTTCACGTGAAACATTCTAATATAAGTTAAATAATCTAATAAATTAATTTTACAGCACTAATCTAATGATAATAAATTCAATTTTTTATATAAACATTTTCTTCTATATTATAAAATAAAATAAAATTAAAGTACACCATTTTAAATTAATAAGTTAATAATATTTTGTTTCACGTGAAACAAGTTTTTTATAGTTGCTTCATATTTAAGTAATTATTAATTAAATGATTTAAAAGATATTATTAATTATACATCTAAATATTTTATTAAATTTATTAATGCAAAAAAGTCACAAATAATTAGTGTGACTTTTAATTTGTTTATTTATTAATAAAACTTACAAATAATTGCATTTTCTTGTTTTAAACTGATTTTTACCACTTTTTATTGGTTGATTTTAAATAAATAGTTAAAACAGATATGTCCGCAGGGCTTACACCGCTTATTCTTGAAGCCTGTGCAATAGTTAATGGCTTTATCTCGTTTAGTTTTTGTCTAGCCTCTAAACGCAAGCCTTTAATTTTATTATAATCAAAATCTTTAGATAGTTCTATATTTTCTTGCTTTTTTGCTTGATTAATTTGAATTTCTTGTCTTTTTAAATAACCACTATACTTTAGATTTATTTCCCATTCTTTTATTGCTCGAATTGAATAATTACCTAGTTTTTCTGGGAAATATGATTGTAATATTTCTGCCGTAATATTTGCTCTTTTTAAACAGTCTTTAAGGCTTATACCGCTATTGATATTAAGTGTTTCGTTTTGACTTTCAAATAAATCTTTCACTTGTTTTGGTGATAAGATTTCATCTAAAACTTTATCAAGGCATTCTATCTCTGCTATGTGGTTTTTGTAAATTTCATATCTGTTATTGTCAACAAGTCCACACTTTCTGCCAATTTCCGTTAGTCTAATGTCGGCGTTGTCTTGCCTTAATGTTAATCTGTATTCGGCACGACTAGTCATCATTCTATAAGGTTCAGAAGTCTCTTTAGTAACTAAATCGTCTATTAATACACCAATATAACTTTCACTTCTTTTTAAAATCAGAGGTTCTTCTCCCCTCAATTTAAGACTTGCATTTAAGCCTGCAACTATACCTTGAGCGCCCGCTTCTTCATAACCGCTAGTTCCGTTTATTTGTCCTGCAAAATATAACCCACTTATATTTTTACTTTCTAATGTTGGATAAAGTGTGGTTGCGTCAATGCAATCATATTCTATAGCGTATGCGTCACGCATAATGTAGGCATTTTCAAGGCCTTTAAGTGATTTAACCATTTTTTCTTGTAAGTCAATGGGCATACTAGTACTAAAACCTTGTAAATAAACTTCGTTGGTATCTAGACCTTCAGGTTCTAGAAATAGTTGGTGTCTTTCTTTGTCGGCAAATTTGACTACTTTACTTTCAATGCTTGGACAATATCTTGGTCCTGTTCCTTGAATTGCACCGTTATACATAGGTGCTTTGTCTAGGTTGTCTAAAATTAATTTGTGTGTATCTGCATTGGTATAAGTTAAATAACAATCGGCTATATTTTGGGGTTTTTGAGGTGTCATTGTAGAAAAAGTTTGGATATTGTCCTCGCCTTTCTGAGCTTCAAGTTGAGAGTAGTCAACTGTTTTTCCGTCAATTCTAACAGGAGTACCCGTTTTAAATCTGCGAAGTTTAAATCCAAGTTTTGTAAGGCTGTCTGATAAATCTGTAGCATTAGCAAAGCCATTTGGTCCTACTTCTTTGGAATACTTGCCTATTATAATTTTGCTTTTTAAATACACACCGCTACAAATTATAGCACACTTGCATTTGTAATCTCCGCCTTGTTTTGTCTTT
>JBJEXU010000254.1:0-5421 GCA_051886095.1 Christensenellales bacterium
ACGAGCAAGACTTTGCTAGATAATTATAATATAGTTAAACCTCTAGTTTCGTATCACAAATTTAATGAAATCGCATCGGGTAATAAAATAATTGAAGACTTAAAAAATGGAAAAAATATTGCTGTTATTTCCGATGCCGGTATGCCGGGAATTAGTGACCCGGGGAATATTATAGTAAATCTTTGTAAAAATGAAGGCTTGCCTTATACCGTTATTTCAGGTGCTACAGCACTTATTAATGCATTTGTTCTTAGCGGGTATGAAACACCTTTTACATTTGTTGGATTTTTGCCAGATAATAATACTAAGAAAACAAAACTTTTAGAAGAACTATCTAAGATTTCTTCGACATTAATTTTTTATTGCTCACCACATTCGTTAAATGAGAATATTCTGGATTTATTTAATTTCCTTGGAGATAGAGAGGTCTGCTTTGTAAGGGAAATTAGCAAAAAATTTGAAGAGATTAGTTATTCTACATTATCTAAAGGCTTTAATTCAACCCTAAAAGGCGAATTTGTAGTTTTAGTTCGCAAAGGTAACAAAGAAATTAGTAAAGATGGTATTGACGAGAAATTAAAAACACTACTTGATATGGGACTTAGCAAAACTGAAGCAAGTAAAGTTCTTGCAAAACTGACTGGTCAAAAGAAAGGCGATATATATAAAAATCTTAACAATATGAAATAAAATAAGACTAGAGAGTATTCTAGTCTTAAATTTTTTACACACTTGCATCTGTTACTTCTGGAATTGTAGGAATTAAAGTAGGGGTTATAGTGTCACTAAAGGCTACTGTTACTCCATTAACATCAACAATTTCATTATCTACATAAATTAAAGTTAAAGTTATTCCGTCAAGATACTCTTGAGTTAGACTTCCCATTCCTTCGTCTAAAACTGTTAATTCTCCATAAAACTCTGCGGTTTCTAAATTAATTAAATCTGAAGGATACAAATAAACTGTGTAATCGATACCTTCTTCATTTAGTCCCTCTTGGAATCCAGATATTATTAACTCAAAATCTTCTAATGTGAATTCTGGATAACTAGTAATTTCAGTGCCATCATTTATAGTAATTTCACCATTATCCAAAGTTCCGTTAAACCACATTTCTATTTCAAGTGATTCAGACTCCATTGAAGCAGTGAATTTATTATAAATTAAATAACTTCCATTATCTTCTTGAATAATAAAATCTTGTGTAATTGTTGCTCCATTTTCAAGTTCAACAGTATCGCTAGCAATTATTTCTAATTTACCATTATTTCTTGTAAAAGTTTTTTCAATTACTGGATTCATATATTCTTGAATAGATGTAAATTCAGGAATAGTAGTTGTAGGTTCTTTAGGGAATTTTAATTCGGCACCATTTAATTTGGTAATAATATTGTTGCTATAAGTAAGTTCATTATCTTCATTTGTAAGAGTATATACATTATTGTTTAAAGACAATTCTCCTGCATAAATTTCGTCTTTAAGAGCAAGTATTCCGCTTGGAGTAATTTCTGCTGGTAACGACATTAATTCTGCGGTGGCAAGTAAATGTAGTGAATATTCTTCTAGCGAAAAATCTTCATATTCTAGTATTGTATCTTCGCTAGCAATTATACAAGTTTCTACACCTGTATTTGTAGTTCCGTTGTAATGAATTTCCATAATGTCTTCATTATTAAATATCCATTTTGTATATGCAGATATTTGACCATTATTATCCACAAATATTAAAGTTTCGATAAAATCGCCACTTGTCATTGTGGTCGTCTTCGTTGCTTCAAAACTAAGTACTTTATTATTTCTTTTAAAAGTGTTGTTAATAACTTCAGTCATTCTATTATTAATAGAAGTAGGATTAGTAATTTTTTCGACTACATCTACATCGTAGTCAACTTTTACTCCCTTGTATTCAAATTTGATTTTATATGTACCGGCTTTAGTTTTATCATAGTTGGAAATGTCAATACTCATTTCATTAGTAACATCTTCTTCTGTGTTATCTGAATATATAGCAGTTCATTTTATTAATTCATCGTGCCATTCCTCACCGACTAAAAGTTGAAGATTTGAAGTATATCTAACTTGTAGATTTTTGATAGATGGTCCAAATAACCCCATAAAATCGCAACCTGTCATCACTAAACAAGAACAAACCAATATTAATGATGCAATCCAATATTTTATTTTCTTCATATATTTCTCCTTTGTTTTAATAACCCAATTATACTACTTTGAATAATGATTAGTCAACTAAATACCCTTATTTAAATAAGGATAGTTATAAATTTTCATAATATACACTTAATTAAATATAAGGAGTGGATTATGAAATTAGCAGAAGCGGTTGGAATTAGAACAAAAGAATTGTTATTTGAGAAGAAAGTTACACAATATAGACTTACTAAAATTACGTGTTTAAATGAAAAAACTATTAGTGATATTTTACATGGTAGGACTTCGGATATTAAGTTTTCAACAATTTATTTAATAGCAAGTGCCTTTAAAATTACTTTACAAGAATTTTTAGATTCTCCATTATTTAGTATGGATAACCTAGAAATATAAAGTAAACTATCAGTCAGATATAGTAAACTAAAACTAATTATATAATGTTTTTCAATATTTTTATTTTTAAAAATGTTAGAAAATAGATAAGAAAATAAAAAACATTTCAAAATTTTAAAAAGGATTTAAATTTTATGTTATTATTATTGAGTGGGGATATTGAATATGAAAGAAATTTATGTAGTTGCTGGAATTATTGAATATAATAACAAGATATTATGTATGCAACGCGGTCAAGATAAGCACGATTATACATCTTTCAAGTGGGAATTCCCAGGAGGAAAGATTGAAAGGGGGGAAACCAAAGAGGAAGCTTTAAAACGCGAAATACTCGAAGAGATGAATGTAAATATAGATATATCGGAATTGTTTTGCGAAATAAAATACACCTATCCCGATTTTATATTAAATATGTACTGTTATAAGTGCTCTATAAATTTGCCACAATTTGAACTTATAGTACATAAAGATTATAGATGGTTAGAAAGGTCTAAATTAAATACCTTAGATTGGGCGCCTGCGGATTATATAGTTATAGATAAACTTATGGCGGAAGAAAAATAAATATCATTTTATACTAATAAAATTTTTATTAATAAAGCAAATAATTTGAGTTATTCTCGTAAAAAAAGCAACATTAATGTCGCTAATTTCTTATTGTATTAATTTAAGTTTATTAGTTAATACATTACAATTTGTTTTTTACAAAATCACATAAAATATCTAGCATTAACCTAATTACAGAAATTTCTAGATTCCTTCTGTCACATATCCACTTCCAATTTTCTTGTTTAACCGCATCACTAAACCATAAAATTTGAGCAAATTGATAACCTCTTAGTTTTGCTACAGATGCCCAAGCGGAACATTCCATTTCTACTGATGTAGCACCTTGAGATAATCGCTTGTTAATTGCTTGATTGGTTTCTCTAAAAAAAGCATCACAGGTCCAAGTTGTTCCGTGTTGGAATTTAAAACCCATTTTCTTAAGTGCATTATCTAAGAAATTTGTTAAATCTTTATCGGTACTCACATATACCGATTCTGGCAAATAATGATAAGATGTGCCCTCGTCTCTTATGGCTCTATCAATTAATAACAAATTAGAACTATCAAAGTTTTGGTTGATTAAACCACAACTTCCACAAGCAAAAAATTTGGTTATACCCATAAAACCTAATTCTTCCATGAGTCCTGCGGCAGCAGGGGCTCCCATTGATGTTTGTGCTATTAAAAATTTATTGTCATATAAGTATACCCAGTTTTCTGTGCTTGCGGCTGTAAACAAATATACAAGTTTACATTTTTTTAGTATATCGTCGGGCATATTCTTGCTTTTTACAAAAACAAGTAAGCAAGTGTCTATATTTTTATCTTTAATTAAATGTAAGTTCTCAAAATCTTTTGCTTGATTTTCAATGTAAGTTTCTTTATTGATTAATCCTTCATCAGAAAAGTAATCCAGTATTGGTGCTTGCTCTTTCATGTTTTTCCCTTTTGTTTTAGTTTAAATTTAAAAGTTAGATATAACTTTGGTATTTGGTAAATAGATTTTATAGTTGAAATTTCAATAAATTGTTAATATTATTTATTATCTCTCATTGTTTAATATGAGTCAATAATAATAAACATTTTTTATCAATTTTATTTTATAATAACAAATTTCTTTTAACATTCCGAGAATCCCATCGACTACAGTTTGAATGAACATTGCAAAAGCAATGTTAGTCGTGTGAATACACACGACACTCTCCAACTAAGCAACAAAAAAAGCACACAAAAAGTGTGCTAATTTTTGTGGCGGAGCGGTAGTCACGTAAAACGAAAGAGTTATTGTGTTAACAATTCTATTATAGCTTGTTTTTTATTGTTAGATGTGTGTTTTAATAATTCAATAATTTGCTTATCTCTTATATATTCATCAATATCATAATAGAAAAATTCTTCCATGGAAGAATCGCAAACGGTAACTATATCATTGATTACGGATATAGAGGGTTCAAAGTTTTTTCTATACTCTAATCTATTGATATATGCTTCATTTTTATCAATTCTTAAACTTAATTCTCTCGCAGATAAACCTTTCCTAGTTCTTAATCTACTAATTCTATTTATAATCTCTTCTAGTGTCATATTACATCTCCTTATGCTTTTATTTTAGTATTGGGAGATTTTGTAATACTAGTCTCATATGTTTCAATATGTACATAAAAGTATATATTTTATGGACAAATAAATACAAATAAGTTGAAATTGTTGCTTTTTTGTGTTAGTATAAGTATAAAATATAAAGGAGAAAAATATGAAGAAAGAAAAACTAAAAAAAATTTTAGCAACAAGTGCTATGGGAATTGTGGCTCTTGCTATGCCATTTGCTCTAACGGGTTGCGATAAAAATTCAGATATCAATGTTAGAGTAGAAGGAGAATATGTACAATGGCAAATTGAAGGTGAAGATTCTTGGACAAATCTTATTACTCTTGATGAGATTGTTAAAGCATTAGGTGATGATTTAAAGGGGGAAGCTGGTGCAGATGGTAAAAAAGTTGAGTTTCAAAAATCCGCTACTCATATTCAATGGAGATATGAAAACGGAGAATGGCAAAATTTAATCGCGTTAAAAGATATTAAAGGAGAAAATTTAGTTGCTGAAGAGTGTACTATAACATATGATTTTAATTTGGGTTCTTCAGGTAATTTTCTAATGACTAGTATAAATAATCAATTGTTATCTGTGTTTGACAAAGATGGTTTAACTAAGATTTCTGCTTGTATTGAAAATGATAAAATAAATTTAATTTATACCAATAAAGAAAAAAAGGGTGATTATTTTGATCTATATAATTTTGAAGAAATGG
>JBJEXU010000255.1:0-5391 GCA_051886095.1 Christensenellales bacterium
CTTGAGTAATTTCGATAATTCTTATATCATTAGGCAGTAAAGAATTAGTATAGCCTTTAATCCTATTCTCATTAATTGATTTTTCCACATCAAAATGGCATATCTGTTCAATAGCAGAAACGCCTGCGTCTGTTCTACCACTAGACACTATAGAAATCTTTTCGCCAATTACTTTAGATAGGCTATCTTCTAATATTTCTTGAATGGTTGGCTGAACTTTTTGTGTCTGGAAACCTAAATATTTACTTCCATCATAACTTATTGTTAATTTATATCTTAACACCTAAAAACCTCTTTAATATTTTACTTTATTTTTATTGTAATACATTATTTAGAATTTGTCCAAATTATTATTAATGTTATTAAGGCTTAAATTAAATTAATAAGTAATTTTTTATTAATCATTTGACTTAAAATTATGCTAGTAATATACTAAAAATATATTGATAATTAAAGGAGAAATATAGTGAAAAAAATTACTGTTGACGGTAATACCGCAGCCGCAACTATTGCTTATCAAATGAGTGAAGTAGCAGCCATTTATCCAATTACTCCTAGTAGTACTATGGCTGAATTATGTGATAGTTGGGCATCTGAAAACAAAACAAATATTTTTGGAAATCAAGTTAAAGTAGTAGAAATGCAATCTGAAGGCGGTGCTAGTGGAACTCTTCACGGTAGTCTTTGTTCGGGTGCACTCACCACAACATTTACTGCTAGCCAAGGATTATTACTAATGATACCTAATATGTACAAAATTGCTGGTGAATTAACTCCTTGCGTTATGCATGTAAGCGCAAGAGCACTTGCAACTCACGCACTATCTATATTTGGCGACCATTCTGATGTTATGAGTGTTAGACAAACTGGTTGGGCAATGTTATGTTCTTCAACTGTTCAAGAGGCTATGGATTTAGCACTTGTAGCACACTTATCTACTCTACAAGCAAGTGTTCCTTTCGTACATTTCTTTGATGGATTTAGAACTAGTCACGAGATTAATACTATTGAAGATATAGATTTTGAGACAATTAAAGACCTCGTTCCTTATGATAAAATAAGAGAATTTAAAAGTAGAGCACTAAATTCAAATGCACCTCATCAACAAGGCACAGCACAAAATCCAGACATATATTTCCAGAATAGAGAGGCATCAAATCAATTTTACGAAAGAACCCCTGCTATTGTTCAAGATTATATGAATAAATTAGGTGAAATTACAGGAAGGCATTATCACATTTTTGATTACTATGGTGACACTAATGCAGATAAAGTAATTGTAATTATGGGTAGCGGTGCATCTACAACTGAAGAAACAGTAAAATATTTAAATGAGCAATTTAATGCTAGATTAGGTGTAATTGTAGTTAGATTATATAGACCTTTTGCTAGCAAGGAATTTGTAAATACTTTACCAAAGACAGTAACTAAGATTGCAGTTCTTGATAGGACTAAAGAACCTGGTAGCGATGGCGAACCTTTGTACAAAGATGTAGTTTGTGCACTTGCTGAGAATAATGTTACTGGTGTTAAAGTATATGGCGGAAGATATGGACTTGGCAGTAAAGAATTTACTCCAAGTATGGTAGGCGCTGTATTTGAGAATTTAGACTCAGAAAATCCTAAAAATCATTTTACTATTGGAATTAATGACGACATTACTCATACAAGTCTACCAATTAATAAGAAAATTCACCCTAATGATGACAGTGTAACCGCTTGTAAATTCTATGGTTTTGGTGGAGATGGAACTGTTAGTGCTAATAAAAGCAGTATAAAAATCATTGGTAATAATACAGACCTTAATGGTCAGGCATATTTTGAATATGATAGTAAAAAAAGCGGAAGTGCAACTATAAGCCATCTAAGATTTGGTAAAAATAAAATTAATGATAGTTATTTACTAGATAATATTGATTTCGTAGCCGTTCATAAAGAGGCTTATGTAACTAAATATAATTTACTAAAACATATTAAAAATAATGGAACTTTACTTTTAAATACTGGCTGGACTTTAGAAGAACTTGAAGTTGTGTTACCTAATAGTCTAAAAAGAGAGATAGCAAAGAATAATATTAATTTCTATACTATTGATGCAGATAAAATTGCAAGAGAGATTGGTCTTGGAAATAAAATTAACCTAGTTATGCAATCGGCATTCTTTAAATTAATTAATATTATACCTATTGAGACTGCTGTTTCAGAAATGAAAAAATATGCCGAGAAGAGTTATGGAAGTAAGGGTCAAGCAATACTTGATATGAATTTCAAAGCGATTGATAGTGGCGTTAATAATATTATTAAAGTTAATTATCCTGCTAGTTGGGCAGATTTAAAAGATACTGATGAGAATACAGTAGTTGGTGAGCAAGAATATTATGATAGAATAATCAAACCTATAACAATGTTAGAAGGTGATAAATTACCAGTTAGTGCTTTTGACCCAAGAGGAATTGTTCCTACAAATACGGCTAAACTTGAGAAACGTGGTGTTGCATCATTGCTTCCTTGTTGGAAGAGTGAAAATTGTATTCAATGTAATATGTGTTCATTTGTTTGTCCTCACGCTGCAATTAGACCTCATTTAATAAAAGAAGAGAATTTAAGCGATAAACCAGATACCCTTCAAACACCTAATGCAATGGCTGAGAAAGATTTGAAGTTTGTAATGCAAGTAAGTAGTAAAGATTGTACTGGTTGTGGTGTTTGTGCAAGTATCTGCCCTGCTAAAGAAAAAGCCCTTGTAATGGTTGATGCTAGCGACCTAATGGAACAAGAACATAATAATTATCAATATGTAAATTCTAAACCAAATGAGAAAAGTGGAGTATTTAAGCCAACAACACTTAAAGGCAGCCAATATAATTTACCATACTTTGAATTTAGTGGTGCTTGTGCTGGTTGTGGCGAAACTGCATATATT
Source organism: Christensenellales bacterium (assembly GCA_051886095.1). Taxonomy (GTDB): domain Bacteria; phylum Bacillota; class Clostridia; order Christensenellales; family UBA1242; genus UBA11490. The sequence goes on from JBJEXU010000255.1 coordinate 2,924, forward strand.
AAAGTTATAAGTCAATTATTTGGCGATAGAATGATAATTGCTAATGCAACAGGTTGTTCAAGTATTTATGGTGGCTCTTCCCCTACTTGTCCTTATGTTAAAGATAAGAATGGTCACGGAATTGCTTGGGCAAATAGCCTATTTGAAGATAATGCCGAATTTGGCTATGGTATAAGACTAGGACATAAATTGCAACAAGACACCCTAAAGAAGAATTTAAATGAAATCTATGATAAAGAATATAGTGATACTTTAAACGAAAACATTGAAGAATATCTTGCTTGTGATAATGTAGATAGACAAAGAGAACTAGCAGAACTTATTGTAAACGAACTATCAAATATAAAAGTTGACAAAGATATGCAATTAGTTAAAGAAAACATAATCGCTAACAAAAATAATTTCTCCAATCAATCTGTATGGATTGTTGGTGGTGATGGTTGGGCATATGATATTGGTTATGGCGGTCTTGACCATATTCTTGCAAGTGGTGAAAATATTAACATTTTAGTTTTAGACACCGAAGTATATAGTAATACTGGTGGACAAGCAAGTAAGTCCACACCAATGGGTGCTGTTGCTAAATTTGCAAGTAATGGTAAACGTACTAATAAGAAAGACCTTGGAATGATTGCTGCTCAATACAAAGATGTGTATGTAGCAAAAGTTTCAATGGGTGCTAATATGAACCAATTCTTAACAGCCATTCAAGAGGCTGAAAGTTATAATGGCGTATCTTTAATTATTGCTTATGCTCCTTGTATCAATCACGGAATTAAGATGGAAAATAGTCAGTTAGAAGAGAAGAAAGCCGTTGAAAGTGGATATTGGCATCTTTATAGATATAATCCTCTACTTAAAGAACAAGGCAAAAATCCATTTATTCTTGATAGCAAAGAACCTACACTTGATTATATTGATTTCCTAAATGGCGAAACTAGATATAAGAGTTTATTTGCTAAGAATGAAGAACTAGCAAGAGAATTATTTGAAGAAGCAAAACAAAATGCTAAAGATACTTATAATCATTACAAAATGTTATCAGAAAAATGTGATTTTTAATTAAAAATTAACAAATAAAATTTAAGGTGAACCGACTAAAGGTATTTAACTTTGTGTTCACCTTTTTTATTTACTTAAAACTTGTTTAAAAAATTTTTTAACACAAAAAAATACAAGGTCAAAATTATGGAATTCGCTATAATTTTAGCCTTGTATTCTGCATTTGCATATTACAAACGCATAGGTATGTAATGTTGACAGATAAGTATCCTTATGTGTTCATTACATAAGTATTATTATTAAATTAATATATTTTATTCATCAAAAACTGAATAAACTTTGTCTCTATTGTGTTTTATAATTTTAATAATCTCTTTAGATATATCCTCGGAATTTAAACCAAACTTATTATAGACATATTCAGCACCTGCACTAACACCAAAATCATCTACTCCAAAGCACTTTCCATATTTTCCTACATATTTATACCAACCAGCAGTTGAACCAGCCTCTATTGAGAAAATTGATTTTAGATTACTAGGAATAATACTCTCTTTATATTTATCAGACTGTTTCTCAAATTCTTCAATACAAGGCATACTAACTACTCTAACATTAAATCCTTTAATATCTAAAATTCTTTTAATATCAAGAGCAATAGAAACCTCACTACCAGTAGCGATTATGATAGCATTTAACATACCTTTTTTCTCTTTAGCAACTATATAACCGCCCTTAATGGCATCGCTTGCTTTACTTACAAAATTTGATAATTTTTGCCTTGACAAAGCAATTACAGATTGACCTTTATATTTTAAAGCCAATTTATAAGAAGCGATAGTTTCTGTTAAATTAGCCGGTCTAAAAACTTCACATTTAGGAATAGTTCTAAGTCCCCATACTTGTTCAACCGGTTGATGAGTAGGACCATCTTCACCCACAGCAATACTATCGTGAGTAAATGCCGATATTACCCTGCTATCCATTAAAGCGCCAAGCCTGATTGCCGGTTTTAAATAATCACTAAAAACCATAAAAGTACTTTGAATAGGAATTAAACCACCATACAAAGACACACCATTACTTATAGCACCCATTGCAAATTCTCTTATTCCAGTTTTTAGATTTCTATTGGCAAAATTAGCATTTATAAATCCACTATCTTTAATAACTGCCTTAGTACTACTAAATAAATCGGCAGATGTACATATTATATTAGAATTATTCTTAGCGATTTCATTAAGAACTATATTTCCAAGGTCTCTTCCCGCCATATTGGTATCTATTTTTAACTTTTCTAAAACACTAAAATCAAGTTCGTTATTAAGATATTGCTGAAGAAGTTTATAATCTCCAGGATACGCCCTAGAATATGCTTTAATTCGTTCTTTAAAGATTTTTTTAACAGTATCAAATCTCTTTCTTAAGAACACCTCATCACCCTTCTGAATTTCACTATGTTTTAT
>JBJEXU010000256.1:0-5387 GCA_051886095.1 Christensenellales bacterium
CTGTTTATATCAAATGCCACCTAATGGTGTCGCTTGTATAAACTTCCTATATTATAGTTTATGTGCTATTGCTATCGCAATTTCGCAATTTACATTGCTCTCGGATGATTTCTCATCCGGCACATTTCTGAAATCGTCGTCTGTTTATATCAAATGCCACCTAATGGTGTCGCTTGTATAAACTTCCTATATTATACAATATTATTAAAACATTACAAAGCAAAATTAAATCAAATAAACAATATAAAATATAGACATTTTTTAAGAAAAAAATAGAAAAGTCAAAATACAATAATTTTATTACAAATATTATAAAAAACTTGTAAAAAAAGCACTAATAATGTAGAATAATTTTAGGAGACAACTATGTTTATAATAAAGAAGAATTGGTATGATAAACTAAAAGATGTTTTTAATACAAATAAATATCAAGAACTTGAGAAATGGTTAAATCACGAGTACCTAACTAAAACTATTTATCCAAAGCCAGAAAATGTATTCAATGCACTTAATTTAGTTAAATTTGAAGATGTTAAAGTAGTTATAATAGGTCAGGACCCTTATCATAATCCAAAACAAGCACACGGACTATCTTTTTCCGTAGAAGAAGATGTTAATATACCTCCATCTCTTCAGAATATTTATAAAGAACTAAATTCAGACCTTGGTTGTTATATCCCTAATAATGGTAATTTAACAAAATGGGCAAAACAAGGAGTACTACTACTTAATAGTGTATTAACTGTTGAGAAAAACAAACCAAATAGCCATAAAGGTAAAGGCTGGGAAGAAATTACAAGCAAAATAGTCGAACTACTTAATAATAGAGATGACCCCGTTATTTTTTTGCTTTGGGGTAGCAATGCAAAAAATATTGGTAAAAATATTGACACTTCTAAACATTTTGTATTAACAGCAGTTCACCCTAGCCCAATGAGTGCTAATCAAGGTGGTTGGTTTGGCTGTAAACATTTTAGTAAAACAAATGAAATCTTAGTTAGCCTAAATAAGACTCCAATCGACTGGCAAATTGAAAATATTTAATTTTTAAAGAGTATCTATTAAAAGATACTCTTTTTATTTTTTAAGTAAGTATTTACAAATGTGCAATTTAATAGTAAAATATATATTGATAAAATTAATATAACAATAAGACAAAAAGGTGCATTATGGATATTTTTATAAATATTATACTTCCAATTATAATAATTATTTTAGCAATTATAATATCAGTTATTCTATATAAAAGTATGAAGAAAAAATACAAAAAACCTCTAGACACATCAATAAAACAAAACCCTACTCCACAAGTTAAATTAAAAGAAAGATATTGTACCGAAGAAGAAATGAAATTTCTTGATGCTTTACATAAAGCACTTCCAAGAGATTTTATATCATTTCCTAATGTTGGTGTTTCTAAGTTAATAGAACCTAAAAGTAATATGATTGATTATAAATCTATTCAAGATAAATATGTTGATATATGTGTATTTCTGCGTAAAGATATGAAACCTATTTTAGTTATTGATTTATTCCAACCAAGTCCCGTAGCACAACAATTAAAGAAATTTGATGATTTTACAAACAATGTTTTAAAGGCAGTTAAAATACCAGTTATGCACAAACAAATTCAGAAAAGTTATAATTCTGAAGATTTATTAATAGAAGTTCTTAATAATTTAAATAGTACTACTGTAGCATATCTTAAAGACAAAATTATATCAGATAATGGCAAAAAGTAATAATTTTATGACAAAAAATAAAGTTTATTTAAACTTTATTTTTTATAATTTTTAACAATTTATTAATAATAATATTGTTTCTTAATTCACTAACACTTTCAACATATAATCTAATTACTGGTTCAGTACCACTTGATCGAACTAAAATCTTTACATCTGGATTTTCTTTTTTTAATAATTGAATTTCGTTTTGAATTTTACTATTAGAAATTATATCACTTTTTTCATCATTATTAACACTAATATTTTGCAATATAGAAGGATATCTAATTATAGTCTTCATTAAATCATCTAAATTTATAATTTGCTCTTGATAACATTTAAAGAAGAACAAACTATTCATAAGTGCATCACAAGTAGGATTGTGTTCATAGATACATATATGTCCCGATGGCTCACCACCAATAGCAAGATGCTTATCTTTTATCATTCTTATTACATTTTTATCTCCTACATCTGTTCTAGTTAGTTTTATACCAAATCCTTTAAGAGTATCCTCAATACCCAAATTTGTCATAATTGTGCCAACAACATTTAAATTATTTAATTTATTTTTTTCTTTAATATATAGTGCAAAATATAATAATATATCATCTCCAGCAAGAATAGTTCCATCTTTTAAAACAATTCTTAATCTATCTCCATCACCATCAAACGCTATTCCAAAATCAGCATTATGACATTTAACTTCATAGACTAAATTTTCTATATGGTTGGCTCCACAATTTTTATTTATTTTAAGACCATCGTTATTACAAGATATTTTAATAACATTTGCATTTAATTTTTGATAAATATAAGGAGCAATTTTATAATTAGAACCATTTGCACAATCTAATGCGATGGAAAATTCACTTAAATCACATTTAAATTCACTTAATAAATAATCTATATAATTGTTAACTAAACTTTCATCATAAACAATCTTACCTTTTAATTTAGTTTTTTTTCTTAGAGTTTCAATATTTTTTTCTATTTCATTTTCAATATCATTATTTATTTTTTCTCCAGTTTCACTAAAAACTTTAATTCCATTATAATTACAATCATTATGTGATGCTGTAATCATAATCCCACCACCGAAATCAAATCTTGAGACAAGAAAAGATATTACTGGTGTTGGAACTATACCCACAATTACAACATTTATACCATAATCGGTAAGCCCACTAGCAATAGCAGAAAGATATGTATCAGATGTTAATCTTGTATCCTTACCTATAACAACTTTTTTATTTAATTTTCTTTTTAATATACTAATTGCAAGCCCTTTGCCTATATTATATGCAATACTAGTAGTAATTCCTTTATCAACTTCTCCTCTTACTCCATCTGTTCCAAATATCATATTATCCTCACTCATTTAATTAACTACTGAAATATATATATGATATTTGACAATTTTCTGTTTAATCTAATAATTAATTTACTTATTATTTGGAGGTATACTCATATAAGTAAAAATATAATTACAAGTACATTATTTGTTTTTATAAATAAAAAAAATTGTAACAAGAATATCTCATTAAAATTATAATCATATTTTCATTATTTTTGTAAAAATTTAATTGCTTCATTTCCAGCAATAGCACCATCAGAACAAGCAGTAACTATTTGCCTAAGCGATTTTTTTCTAATATCTCCAGCAACAAAAACACCATCTATATTTGTGTGCATATTTTCATCTGATAAAATGTGCATATCTTCACATTTAATGTACTTTTCATAAAGAGATAAATCTGATTTTTTACCTAAAGACACAAACACAGCGTCACAGTCTAAAGTTATTAAAACATCGTTTGATTTTATTTCTATTCCTTCAATATAATTATTTCCTAACAATTTAGTGACTATGGAGTTATTATAAACCGTAAACTTTTCATTAGAATAAGTAGAAGAAAGGTCAATAATAATTAAATTATCAGTTAAATTACTGAGATAGTTAATAGAATTAGCCCCAGTAAATCCATTAGTTACAACAACAATAGTTTTATTTTTGTACAGATTACCATCGCATACTGCACAATAACTAAGACCTTTAAATTTAAAACTATCTTCTTCTGGTAAGTTAAGTTTATTGTAACTTGTTCCTGATGCTATAATTAATGTTTTATATTCAAAAGAAACATTATCACAAATAATAGTTTTATTATCAAAATCGATACTTTTTATATGCATAAAATCAATATTAACACCAAGATTAGATACTTGCATTACCATATTTTGAATTAAATTCATACCACTAATTGATTGAAATCCAGGATAGTTCTCTATTTTTTCAAGAGTTGCCGTAGTCCCTCCAAGTAGACTATCTTCAAGTATTAATACAGATTTTTGGGCTCTGGCCAAATATAGTGCAGAAGTTAGTCCAGCAACACCACTACCAATTATTATTGAATCATATACCATAAATTTCACCTACTTTATATTATAGTCTATATTTTATCACATTAAAATTAATTTAAAAAGAAAAAAGTTGATAATTATTTTTATTAATTAAAAATTAATTTGTAAAATTTATCAACTTTTTACTAATTATTTAATTAAACTAACTCGATAATTGCCATTTCAGCATTGTCACCATTTCTAGTGCCAAGTTTAACAATTCTTGTATATCCACCACCGATGCCATTATCTTGATTTCTCTTAGCATATTTAGGAGCATATACATTAAATATCTTCTCTACAAGTGGGTGTTTAATATCTTCAGTACGCTTTACAAAGTCGGCTTTGCTTTCTTTATCTGCTCTTACTTCTTGAATATCATAAAGTTTGCTCATAATATCTCTTCTAGCAGCCAATTTCTTTGCTCCGTCATTAACAACTTCTTTCTGAGATTTTACACCTTTAGCATCAACAACAGTTTTATTAACTTTAACAACATCTTCATATGTGTTAATTGCTTTAGTTAAAATTTTCTCAGCATAAGACCTTAGTTCTTTTGCTTTTTCTAAAGTTGTTTCAATTTTACCATACCAAAGAAGATTTGTAGCAAGACTACGCATAACAGCCAATCTTTGGTCTGTAGGTCTATTTAACTTTCTCATTATTACAAATTCTCCCTTAAATTATTCTTCATCGTTTCTTAAAGACAAGCCAAAACTTTGTAACTTAGCAGCAACTTCTTCTAAAGAACGCTTACCTAAATTTTTAACCTTTGCAAGGTCACTTTCAGACTTTTTAGTTAAATCAGCAACTGTATTAATTCCTGCTCTCTTTAAGCAGTTGTAACTTCTAACTGATAAATCAATATCTTCAATAGTCATTTCAAGCACTTTAGTTTGTTTGTCTTCTTCTCTGCAAACCAAAATATCCATTTGAGACATACTTTCAACAAGGTCGACAAATAATGAAATGTGGTCTTGAATCAATTTGCCCGAAAGAGAAATAACTTCTCTAGCAGACAATGTTCCATTAGTTTCAACTTCGATTGTAAGTTTGTCATAATCAATACTTTGACCAACACGAGTATTCTGTACATAGTAATTTACTTTCTTAACTGGAGTAAATATTGAATCTACTGCTATATAACCGATAGGAGAATCTTCCCTCTTATTTGCTTCTGCAGGAACATATCCTCTACCACGACCAATAAACACTTCTAATTCAAATTTAGCACCATCATCAAGTGAGCATATATGAAGT
>JBJEXU010000257.1:0-5356 GCA_051886095.1 Christensenellales bacterium
ATTTCTTTTATTTATATTAAAAATATTTTTATTTGCTTTCATTGCATATTTATTCAGAAGATACAAAAAAAACAAACTCTATTATGCAACCGCAAGATAAAGTTCACTTTTCAAACAATTTAGTTATTTTTAAAATTTTGATATATCTATAGTTTTCAATTTTACATTTAATCTTTCACTTATATCTTGAAAGACAAGTTTTAAGCAAGGAATAATAATATTTGTTGGATATTTTAGAGTCTGAAGTCTACTTATATCGGTAGTATCCACCATTTTAATTATAGTAAAATCTCTAGGAGGTACTTTAACACCACCCGAGCAATTAGAACATCTAAAAGTACCCGAATGAATGTCGAATTTAATATCTCCAACAAATTTTAATCCACAATTATCACAAGCGTTAAAGTTAAGTCCATAGCCTATTATTTGCAAAGTTGATAATAAAAATTTTAATACAGATAAATAGACATCAACATTATTATATACAATATTTTGAAGTGATTTAATTAAATTAATGAATAAATTTTCGGCTATAATTTCAGGTTTTAGAATAATCGAACAAATCTCAAGCATAGATGAAGAAAGCATATAGTTATCATAGTCTTCGGTTAGTTCAAAGAAACTATCAATAAGTTCACAACCTTTGACAATATAAAATTCTTTAGATATTGCTAGGTCAAATTTAGCAAAACAAAAAGGTTGTCCAGCATATTTAAGTTTAGCATTAGGTGAAGAAACACCTTTAAGAATTGCAGTAATTTTACCCAACTCAATACTAAACAAATGTATTAATTTGTCTTTCTCTCTATATGGCATAGAACTTAGCACTATACCAGTAACCGTAATTTCTTCCAACTATTTTTTCCTTTTAATAGCATTATAAAGCAAATAATAATTTATTTGTCCCGTTTTTTCAAATAATTCCCAACACAAATCTTCCATATTAATACCTCATAAAATTCCTTATACTTTATTTTATGATTTAATAATAATAATATGTCAAATTTGAATTATAATACCATATGAATATTTATTTATAAAGATTAATAATTATAAATTATTCAATTTCAATTTTATAATGATTTAGATTATAAGTCTTGTTGATTATATCCCAAAGACTTAAGAACATTATCTTTGTGACGCCAATCTTCCCTAACCTTTACAAAGAGTTTAAGCATAACCTTAGTTCCTACAAGTTTTTCAATCTCTAACCTACTTTTAGTGCCAATTTTTTTAAGCATTTCGCCTTTAGAACCTATGATTATTTGTTTATGAGATGGTTTCTCAATAATAATATCAGCATCAATTTCTGTTAATTTTTCCCCTTCTTGAAATTTTACAATTTCAATAGCAATTCCGTGTGGAAGTTCATCTTGAAGCAACCAAAGAGCCTTCTCTCTAATAATTTCGCCAACTAAAAATTTAATAGATTTATCGGTATAAACATCAGTATCAAAATATCTTACATTATCTGTAAGGTAATTTTTAATTACTTTGATTAACTCCTGAGTATTCTTACCCTTTAATGCCGACACAGGAACTATATCTTTAATGCCTTCTAGTGAATTAAGTTTATTGAGTTCAGGATATAGTTTTTCATAAGTAGTATCATCAATTTTGTTTACAACTAATATGATATTTTTAATATCCTTGGTGTATTTATTTAAAGTTTCTATTATATTATTAGTTACTTTTTTAGTCCCGTCAATTACATATAAAAGTACATCAACATCTTGCTTAGCACTTGAGATTGCTTTGTTCATATACTCATCAAGTTTATTACTAGATGTATGAATTCCAGGTGTATCTATAAATACAATTTGAGTTTCTTCATCATTATAAATTCCTAAAATTTTATCTCTTGTAGTCTGTGGTTTAGGAGATACAATAGAAACTTTTTCCTTAAGAATATCATTAAGCAAGGTACTTTTGCCAACATTTGGCTGACCTAAAATGGCTACAAAACCAGATTTCATTATTTCCTCTCCAAATCTATGTGTGTCATTATTTTTTCTTCCATTTTACGCATAATTGATTTTTCTTCTTCTATCATATGGTCATAACCGAGAAGATGAAGTAATCCGTGAACTGCCATATATGTCATTTCCCTAAGTCTAGAATTATTATATTCTTTTGCGTGTTTATAAACAACTTTCTTACAAATACAAATATCTCCAAGCATAATACAATTAGTTTCGGGACTTATTTCGTGTACAAAGTTTTCCTTAGTAAGTTTATCTGCAATTAATTGCATATTAGTTCTGCCAATCTCAAGCAAATTAGGGAAAGATAATACATCGGTTATTTTATTATTATCTCTGAACTTAGAATTTAATTCTTTAATTTTCTTACCGCTAACAAAATTAATGTTAACTTCCAAGTCCTTACAAGGAAGTTTCAAAATTTTAACAGCATAGTCGTATGCTTCTATAATTTTTAGTATATATTTTTTATTAAATGTTGTTTTATTAAAATTAATTATCATTTTTGACCTTTTAGTTAAATTTAAATTATTGTTAAAATCACACTTATGTTATATCAAAAATAACATTTTTAGTCAATTAATTGTACTTATAGTTAATTTCTACATTACACTCAAGATAAACATTAACAATTTTGCCTAGAGTTGTATCAGTTATAACCAGTTCTTCGTTATCAACTTTCAAACTCTTTGGAACTAACGAATAAGCCTCACTTTTTACTTTATTGATTATTTCTTCTTTTTCACTCTCAAAATTATGCTCAATTACTTTATTTGTTAGTTCGTAAGCAAATATATTATAAATCTTTATTGGTAAGAAATATTGAGAAACACATTTAGAAGTATTTTCTAATTCAAAATTTTGATAAGGATTTTCTTTATTGTTTTTAGTAATTAAATATTTACCCAAATATGTTTCATTTGAGATAATTTTTTTATTACCTGTTCTTATTAAAACTTCTTCAGTATTTTGAAAATTATAACTTGCACTAAAATATGCTTTGGCTTTTATGTCGGCACAAGGTGTAATATATACAATATCATCACCGCTTTTTATAAATGGTTCTACAATAGTATCTCCTTTATAAACAATATCACCAGATTTTACTTTTGAAGTTCCCGAATAAACATTTATTGACCCAATAACCATATTAAAATCGGCAGTTATTGGTGCATAAGAATCTGAAATATCAGGCAGTTCTTCCTTAATACTAATTATCAAAGAATTACCTTTGCTAATTATACTCACCATTGAAAAATTAAATTCTTTAGATAAATAATTTTCTAATTCAGTTTTATCAAAATCTAAACTAGAAAATATATTAATTCCAAAATCGTTTATACTTTCAATAACTTTCTCTTCTTCAATATTTGAAAGCCCATAAATATGAATTCTAAAAAGTCTATTATTAAGTAAAAACATTGCAATAATAGATATGACTAGCCCTACAACAAGTCCAATTCTATAAATTATTGTGTTAAAAAATTTTTTAATTCCACCAACTTTAATTATCTCGATATCATATTTTGATGTGTCAAGTTTGCTAAGAATATGTAAATCTTTATCATTTACTCCAAATTCTGCAAAACCATCGCTTGTCCTACTAATAAGATTTAAAGACATACCATTAGTTGTACACAAGTTTATAAAATTAGATAAATTAAGACTTGTACACCTAATAATATTTAAATTATTTCTTTTTCTTTTCATCAATAACTCCTACACCAAAAGACTCAATAAAACCTTTTATTATAATTTCACTCTTATTTATTTGAGAAATATATAAATCATTGCCAATTATTTCAAGTGTACCTTTTTGAATTTTTAAAACAACTTTACCTATAGAATAGTCAATAATTTTCTTAAAATTACAAACATAAATTGCTTTAGTTCCTAATTGAATAACTTTGAAATCTTGATTTATTTCATTAAATGGCAATTTACAAATATCACAAATTTCATTTAAATAATTATCCATACAACTCCTTAAATTAATTATTGGGCTTTTTTATAATGACTATATAAATCTAAACCCAAAGGTTAAAATGTCTCTAAAATAATAAATATATTATATATGTATGAATTTAATAATTTTTAAATTACAAAAAAATGACGAATTAGATTTTTCGCCATTTTACATTTTTTGCATAATATTCTCAATAATAAGTAATTTCATTGACTTAGGTAACTTTTCAAATTCTTCAAGCATCTTTTCTTTCGTTTCTAAGTTTTCATAAACCATTTGTTCAATCTTGTCATAAAGTTTATCTTTCTTTATGGACGACTTTGAAATATCTTCAGTATTTTTTACATTGATTTTAATATCTCTATCCCTTATGTTAGAAACTTCTTCGTCTGTTAAAAAACTTTGAAAAGTTTTCTTTTCATCAACACTATCTTCAATAGTAGGAGAATTTACAAATCTATCATAAAGATAATTGGAATATCCGCCATTTTGTAAATTATTGTTAATTCCCTTCCTAATATCAGCAGAAACCTCAGAATATACTTGGTCTTTTACCTCTTTTACTATTTCATCTTTATCAATTTTTATATTAATGTCTTTCTTTTCTTCTTTAACTGTTTCTTTAACAACTTCAGTCTTAGTTTCTTTCTTTTCTTCCTTTTTCTTTTCTTTAACAGGTCTACTATCCATCCAGTTTTGAAACCTAAAAAGAACCATTATAACAGCCAAGAATATAAGTACATATATTAATAATTCAATAGGATTATCAACAACGCCTTGAATCATAATTCTCACCTTTCTTTAAATTAGATTTTCTCTAAAAATCGTTATCTGTTCCACCCTTTGAATCCCCAATAGAATTACGCATATACGAATCTGCTTGTATATTTTGCATTCTATAATAATCCATAACCCCAATATTACCAGATTTGAAAGCCATACTTATTGCTTTAGGCACTTCAACTTGCGCGCTTACAAGTTTTGCTTTCATTTCTTGAGTTCGTGCTTTCATTTCTTGCTCAGCAGCAATAGCCATTGCACGTCTTTCTTCTGCTCTTGCATTCGCTATCTGAACATCTGCCTCAGCCCTTTCTGCTTGAAGTTTAGCACCAACATTCCTTCCAATATCTATATCTGCTATATCCAAACTTAATATTTCAAAAGCCGTACCTTCATCAAGACCTTTCTCTAGAACCGTTTTACTAATTATATCTGGATTTTCTAATACTTTTTGGTGATTTTTTGCTGAACCAACAACAGTTACAACTCCTTCACCTACTCGTGCAAGTATTGTCTCTTCTCCTGCACCACCAATAAGTTTCTCAATATTACTATGTAATGTAATCCTTGCTTTTACAATTAATTCAATTCCATCACAAGCAACGGCAGATATCGGCGGAGTTGTGAT
>JBJEXU010000258.1:0-5348 GCA_051886095.1 Christensenellales bacterium
GATTCTGTAAGAGTGAATGATAAAGAAGATAAGGGTTATTTGGCTATAATGTATCAAGAACTTATGGAAATTGAAAATTTTTTTAGAAATCACACAAAGTCCTCTCCAGAAAGTCAAATGTAAATATACTAAAGTTCTTCTGTATTGAACGAAGACTATAAATATGTTATTTAAATATTAATAGATGTATTTGTTAAGTTGTGGCAAGTATTACAAATATTACAAATATAATTTTAGGTTATATAAAAACACTCTAAACCTATAAAAATTTATTATTTGTTTAATTTGTAACTTAAGTAGTTTTAAAAATATAATAAATGCAAGTCATATTACTTAAAAAATTTGACAAAATATTATATATATGTTTGAATTTTAAAAAAGGGAAGGAGTTATTTTATGAATTATTTTTTTGATTCAAACAATGTTCTTGGCAATAATGTTGATTGGTTTTTTAATATAAACCACCTAATGTTAGTGCTAAGTATAATTGCATTTATTGTAATGTGTGTGTTTTTGTTTCGTGCAAAAACTGAAAAGGGAAAGAAGATAACTAGAATATTTTTGGCCATTATTCTTTTGATTTTTGAAGTAGGACGAACGGTTTATAAATATATAAACCATATTAATAATGGTGGAACTGCCGAGAACTTTAATTGGTGGTGGAATATTTCGTTTCAAATGTGTGCCATTATGTGTTGGACAACTATAGCAACTTTAATTTTGAGTGTATTTTTAAATAAAGAAAATAAATTCTTACAATTTTTATACAATATTCTTTTTGGTTGTGCTATGATTGGTGGGATTTTGACATTCTGCTATCCCGATTGTATTTCGGAAAATTATCCAATATTGCACTTTGTAAATTTCCAAACAATATTAGTACATTCTCTACTAATATTCGTTCCAATATATTTAATTGTAAGTAAACAATTTAAGGTAGAAATTAAAAACATTTGGAAAGTGGCTACTGGTTATATCTATATTGGTTCCATTGCAATGACCGCCTCTATTATTAGTGGGAACAACTTTGCATTCTCACTAAAATTTGATTTGATTGATTTGGGCATTGCTTTCCCTTGGCATCTACCTGTGATTATGCTTGTTCTTGTAGCCTTATCCACGGTTATTTATGGCATCTTTGAACTTGTTAGATTTATTAAGACTAAGAAAGAATCTAATAGTCAGAGACCTATCAAAGATGTTACAAATAATAAGTTAACAAAGGCAACGGCTATTGTTGCGAATATTTGTGGTGTTTTATTTGGGGCTTTTATCGTTTTAGGCACCGCATCTTTAATTGGAAAAGATAACAAAACCTTATTGGGGTTATTCTGTTTATTGGGATTGGTATATATAATTTTATTATTAACATTTGCTAATTATCATCTAAAAAATGCTAATACAAATTTGCAAAAAAGTTGGAAACATATTATACTCATTTGCCTTACTTTAGTATTTGCTTTACCAGTTGGCATTTTATATTTAATTGATTACACAAGAATTTCAAAAACAAATTTATCCAAATAAATTATTAAATAAAAAGTCTTAACAAGAAATTTCTTGTTAAGATTTTTTATTTTACTTCCCAACCCGCGTGATACGAATGTTTTAAATTCAAAAAAGTGGAGAAAAAGAAGGCGACTTTGAACAGCCAGAAGATTTAAGTTCTATTTGTATTTAATCTCAAGCACTTCTTTAAAAAAGGCATTGGCTTCAAACTTGCCTTGGTTATATAATTCAAGTATTTTATCTTTGTCTGCCCACATAACATTCATAACTTCTTCCTCTTGAATTTTAACATCTTCAAGACTTGTATTATCTCTAAATAGATATACTCTTAATATATCTGGGCAACCTACATAATATCTATTCACCACACCAATAAATTGTGCGGTGGAGACATCAATATCAATTCCAAGTTCCTCTTTAATTTCTCTTACGCACGCATCTATATCGGTTTCTCCCATAAGTGCTGAACCACCAGTGCATTCCCACATACAAGGGTGAGATTTATGAGGGCAACGCTGAGTTATTAGAAATTCATTTTTGTCATTAATTATCCACGCATTAATAACTAAATGATATTCATCATCGTTTAATTTGTCTCCGCGATTTGCAGTTTTATTAAGTTTATTAAAATTTTTATCGTATAAATCCCATTTCTCCATAGTTCTTTCTCCTTACAAAAAGTATACTTTATAAGAATTTTAATTGTCAAATAATCGTACTCAATGCATAAAATTAAAAAAACTCTTGAAATTTATTCAAGAGTTTTTTGCAATTTTACCTATCTCTAGACAGTTTGGGTTTTAAAGTACAAAAAAACACTCAAAACTTGAGTGTTTAACATATACATTCTTAAATTACAATACCCAATTTTGAAATTTTGTAATATTGGAATATGTTGAGAAGAAATAATTTATAAAACTTTAAAAGATATAAGTTCTATCATATCTACAAGTGGGGTTGAGATATTAGACGACAAATTTGTTGATAAATATTTTTTATTATCGTCAGGGAAAACTGTAATTGCGGTTTTATTAGAGAGGACACAGCCTAAGAAATTTGCACCGCTAGAAATCCCTACGCCTAAGGATAAGACTTGGCATAATTTTTTAGTCATAGCAATGGCGTCATCATCTGTTATCTGAAGTACACTATCACAAATTGCTTGATTATAGAGTTTTGGTAGTTTTTCATCACTTAATCCTTGCAAAGCGTGTTTTTTAAAAGGCTTAACCCCTGAGATAATTCTTGCGTTATGTGGCTCAATGGCTATTACATTAATATTAAGTTTTTTCTTTAATAAGCGTCCTACTCCGCTAAATGTTCCGCTTGTGCCAATACCTGCTACGAAAGCCTCAACTTTTTTGTCTTTTATCTTGTCTATAATTTCTTTTGCTGTAGTCTTTTCGTGGGCATTGGAATTGCTTTCATTCTCAAATTGGCTAGGACAAAAATAGCCTTGTTTCTCATACTCTTTACATAACTTAAAAGCCTCTAAAAAGTCATTGGTTTCTATTAAAGTAGCACCATATAATTTTATGAGTTTTTTGCGTTCTTCACTCATATCTTTTGGCATAAGAATTGTGACTGGGTTGCCTAGCAAATTACCCATTGCACTTAGAGACAATCCCATATTGCCACTAGAAACCTCAACGATTTTATCTCCCTTTTTAATTAGACCTAAAGAGTAGGCGTCTTTTAGCATTTGATATGCAACTCTATCTTTTATGCTACCAGTCAACGAAAACCATTCGCACTTTGCATAAACTTTATTTTTCTTACCAAGAAATTTATATGTAATTTCTATAAGAGGTGTATTTGTTACTAATTTTTTTATGTTGTTTATATTCATATAAAATATTTATGCAATAAGTTGATTTTTTGTAAACAAAATCTGCAATAAAGTATTGATAAAGTTATTGGTGATATAGATGCTAAAATTTTTATGTGGAGTGGGTATATAATTTGAATTTAATGGCTTCTAAAAAATATATAATATTTAAAAATATAATTAAAAGAAATTAGTTTAGCGGTTTTTTAGTTATAAGGAATTGATTAAATAGTAAAAATGTGTTAAACTTATGTAATAATATAGTCGAATATGTGTAGGGGATAAAATGTTTAAGGATATACAAGAGTGTTATAAATATCTTATAGATATAGGGTTGCTTATTTCTTGTGAAGAATTAGAGCCTCTTTATCACGGAAGAACTAGGCGGGATGGTGAGACCGAAGAATGGCAAGTGGACCCTAAATACAATAATGGTGGCAATGCTACTGGAAATAGAAATGTAAATTCTATATCTACATTATATTTGGCTAGCAAAGATATTGCTAACGACTTTGCTGAGGCAAGGGCTCGTAAGAGTGGTGGGGTGCCAGAAGTTCACGAATTACAATTTTATGATAAGAAAGCATTGCTATTTAACAGAGTTTTTTCTTTTGAGGGTCTTAGCGAAGAGGAAAAATCTAAAGTTTATTCAGCGCTTAAAGAATTAAGTGTGGGTAGTGTTACCGAATTTGCTCCGGTAGACTTTAAGTTTAGAGAGATGGCGGTTAGTGTTATTGATGTGCTTAAAAGGGTTCAGTCGGGAAGACGTGTTCTACTTTTGCGAGAGGAAGATATTGATGAGGCGATAAGAATTTTACAACAATCAAGAATCCCTTTTGATAAAGATTTGGTAAAACAACTAGCCGAGAGTTATAACACAAAAGCATTAATAACTAGATATCCAAATGTTGTTTTTAAAAACTTTATGGAAGGGGATAGTGTCGTTGCTACAACTACTGGGGATATTAACATTAACCTTGATTGGGTTGCATCGTGGTTTGCAAATAACCACATAATCGGTAGTAGGGCGCCAGTTAAATCGGCAACATTGCATAGAAATATAATGACATATGCAATATTTGATAAAGAGAAAATCAATACTCGCAAAGTGGTGGGAGACAAACTACATTCTCTTATGGGTGCTTATGGTTCAGTTGGGGAATTGGTTGAAGATTTCTCTAGTAATAAAGAGATGCTTGATACGTTCTTAACATCAAGTCCAAAAGAAACAATGGATTATATCAGAACTAACCCTACGTGTTCTCAATTAATGGATATGAAATCGGGTGTGTGGGAAGGTTATACTGTTGGAGAACATACTGAAGCGGTGCTAAAAGTTCTTGAAGATAGTTTTGAGGGAGATGTACCCGATAGTCTAATGCCTTTCTTAAAAATGGTGGTTTTGTCTCACGACATTGGCAAGGGACTGGCAACATCATATGGTCAGAAGGAAAGACATTCTGATTATACAATGCAAATTCTACCTAATTTTCATAAGGCTTTTGGAGTTTCGGACGAGGCAAGTCAACTGATTAATTTTATAGTAACTGAGACCCAGTCTTATACAACGAGGTACTATGTTGGGAACGACAAGAATGCACTTAAGGAATTAGAAGATAAAACAAGAGCGTTTCTTTCTGAATGGTTAAATAAAAATCCATCTACAAGGTCTCTTGAAAAATGGCTAAATAATGCGCCAGATGTAATTCGTAATAAGTTTTTAAGAAGAAAAACCCCTACGGAAGGAATGGTAAATGGAATTATGAATATTGCTAGGGTTCTGCAAACTTGTGATAGTGCGTCTTATACTCAATATGCAACTATTCGTGATGCCAATACCGGTATCCGATATAGTGGTGGAAATAAACAATGGGGTAAAGGATTTGTTGTCGATGAGAAAGATGGTGGACGATTGAGTGTAAGATTTAATCAAGATGCTGATTTGGGGGTTGGGTTTAATCCAGAAGATGATGATGTTAATGGTATGGGTTAATAATGATATATTCAATTA
>JBJEXU010000259.1:0-5314 GCA_051886095.1 Christensenellales bacterium
GTCTGAGTAATTCCACCACATAATACACTATCTAGTGACATAGCGGACATATTTACATTATCTTCACTAATGTGACCTTCAAGGTTTATTGTTATTGTACTACCTTTAATACATGTTCCATTATAAGGAAATCTAATTTTCCAACTATAACTCGTTGTTGGATTACTAGAGTCATAATATGGCTTAGTGTATATGTACATATAAGAGTAATTGTCAGAACCATCTATTTCCAATGAGTACCAACAATTATCAGTTGTAGTAGACGTTGTACCCAGTCTTACATCATTAACATAAATATAATTTGGTCTGATTCTCGCAATTTCAAATCCACCAGTTATGAGAACTGGGAAAAGATGGTTATATTGCTTATAACTTGAAACGAAAGTACCCTCTTCAGTAGTAGTATCCATATACCAAGTAGAACCAAAATTAAATCCATTAAAAGAACTACGATTCTTCATCTCGTTATATGATAATTCAGTGCCAAGCACCGTTGTTCCAGCATTTACTGCACTACCCGCTAGATAATAACAATTAGTAACCTGTGCATTAGTAGCAATAGGAACACAATTAGTTAAATACTCAGTTAAAGACTTATCACTATCCTCACCACGAACCGCCGACCAGCAGTTCTGGATAGTTGTATTAGTATTAGTACCACCCTCAATAGGATATAGATTAATATTATTATCTACACCTTCAAGTACAGTAATATATGAGTAACAATCGGTTCTTGAACTTTCATCACTATCACCATCATTATTTTGACATATATATACATTTACAGGGTTTGTAGTTGCATATTCCTTTTTAATCTTAATATCTACATAGCATTTTTCAAATGTTGTTTTATTGTATTCACCATGAGAGAATATATATAAATCGCCACCCCAAACAGGTATGTAACTATTAGTAGTTAGCACACCAACATTCTGAAATACACCTCCACCAGAATAATCATCTCCACATAAAAGATAATAGTCATAAGTTAAATAATATGGATTATAAAGAAAAGATGTAGTATCAACAAAATTATCAAAAACAATATCTTTAACTAAACCACAGTTCCAATAAAGAACTCCACCAGATCCATCATTATATCCATTACTTATGGTGTGAAAATTACCATTTAATGTACCATATAATTCTATATATCCACTATATGCATAAATTCTATTTGTTAAACCTGTAATTGGTGTTGCATTATTATTAAGTATAGAGCCATAATCAAAATCTAAGAAGTCAATATCATTTTCAACTCTAAATTTATCAGTTTCATCATAACTAGAATTAGAGGGAATCATTGCCCAATCTATTGGATTACGAATAAGTTTCTCACCTGTAGAACTAGAAACTTCTAATGTTCCAATTGAAGAAAATTCTGATGGTAAGTATCTGCTATAAACAGCCTTTTGTATATGATAAAGACTAAACATATGATAATTTATATACATACCCACAGGAGTTACTGATGTTCGTGTATATTTATTATGCAGTGTAATAGTATCTGTAACATACAGCATACTAAAATCATTACCAGAAACGCTGGATTCAGAAAGAGTTGTTGTGTGATTAATAAGTCCTGATGTATCACCTGTTACATATCCAACCCAATCACTTGTAGTTGCTGAGCCATCATAACTTTGAACTTTAGCATAACTAGCATAATACACTCCATTGTCATTAGGCATACCATCTGGCATAGTAATACTGATGGTATTCCATCTTAGATAAGTAGTTATTGTATGAGTTGTTGTGGTTGAATTATCATAAGTAACACCATTGACGGTAGCAGTGGCTATACCCTTAGCTGCGGTACCATCTTTGAGTTGCTCAAATTTTAATGTAGATGTAAATGTACGCCTAGTAAATTGATAATAAACTTGATAATAATGATTATTAGCAACTGGATGACTGGTCAAAGTGAATGGAAGCTGACTGCTTATATTAGTTGCATTGCTAGGATTGAAAGTTAAGAATGTAGACCAAGTAGAATCATATTCATTATCATCACCATTAATTACAAAACCATAACCATTTTTATCATAAATATAGATCTTTACTAGGCGGTTACCTACTTGTGGACCAACAGTAGAGCCGCTAGGGAAATTTTGACTATTTCCATAACTAAAACCTAAAGTATTATTATCCCTAACGAAAAAATCCTTGCTGCCATATAATGTAGATGCACTACTAGAAGTCTTAAAGTATACATATGCACTACTAATAGATGATTGAGTAGTATAATCAGAAGAATATCCCCAATAAGCCATTGCATCGCCAGTAATTCTATAGTATGTATAGTCATTATTTAGCGATGTGTCACTGTAACTTATTTCATAATCACTATTTTCGTCTACATATCCATCGTCTGGATAGGAAGCAAAGATAGGATAATAAGTACATTCGTTAGGTTGTGGCGGATCAGCATCAAGCATCTCTTGTTCAACGCCTTGTGTATCTTGAATTGCGGTTTGATCATCAGAATACATTTTTAGTACATTGTTACGTATTGTTGGTTTAGAGAAATCTAATGTTAATGTTTTAGTAGAATTTGTGGGAGTTGCACGAGAATATGATATATCGCTCCCAAGCAATAATGGATTATTGATTAAATAACAATCTGCATAACCTTGCTCATAATATAGTCCAGCCCAAGTACAATAAGTCCTGATTGATCTTTCAGCGCTGAAATTACCGATATTAACTGTATGACTTGTACTATTAGATTCTGTAACCGGACCTTGCCAACTAACAGTTACAGATGATGAATTAAAGGAATAATTTGTCACTTTAAATAACGTAGTCTGAAAAGGGAAAGGCTCGGTATGAGTAATAGGTGTTGACGTTACTTTAGTCACAGTACAATTAGTACCTGTTGCAGTAAGTGTTCCAATACCACTACTATTTTTAATGTATTCATAAATTACAAAATATGCATCTTTTGTATTCAATGTGACATCAATTGTTGTATACAAATATGGATCTTTAGGTCTATATGATGAAATATTTGTATAGGCTGCAACACTACCTAAACCACTAGATGAATTATATGTTATATATGTTTTACTAGCATTATAACGATTTTGTGAGATTGTATGAGCAGCAGTACTTCCATTAAAATAAATAGTATCATCATAGGCACAAGCAAAGTACTGGGTACTAATATTTTGCTCTGCAGATGCATTACCTGCTGCACTAGTAGTTAATGTAGTACCATTTAGATAATATGAAACTCTATTATAAAAAGGATAAACACCATTGGTATATAAATTAGTAATCGATGAATCAGTTGTATTATTCACTTTAAAGTAATATGAATATCTACTTCCGTGGAATAAGTTAATATAATAACTACCTAAATTAATATAGCAAGTTCTATAATCACTAGAAGTATTATAAATCCCCCAGTATTGATAAAGATATGTACTCATAGATTTGATAGCCTGAGAATAAGAACCAAAGGATGAAGATACAATCGAGAAAACATTCCCTGTAAAAGATAAAATATCTTTTGCAACATCAGCGCCCGTTTGGGTAACAGGGGTACCTAAAATATAACCTTTTGCATACGGACTAGTTTTAGAATATGAATAATAATATTTGGAATTAGAGTTAGGGGCAATTATAAAATTTACATTTGGTAATGGACCATACGTTGAGTCATAAGATAAAACATTTACCCCAAACATATAACAACAAGCAACAGAACGATCATATCTAAGACCAGCAACCGAACTTATAGTTCCATAACTATACAAATCACCAATTGCATCCGTATAAATACTATTACCTTGAAGATACCAAAATGATGCTGAACTGCTTGCTATAAATGCACCAACGACATAACCATTACCATACTTAGTATCAGAACTCCTATACGGTGATTCTAACATATATGAGCTATTTTTAGCTACTAATCCCTCTACAAATACATAACCACCTACTATACCTATAATAGTACTTGTGCCATAGAAAATTGAATTTGGATATGTTGAAGGTCCCTGTAATGTATATCCCCAATAGATAAAGTAAATACCATTAAAATCTACAGAAAAATATTGTACATTACATTGTGATATACATACAGCATATGCACCACTTGATGTGTTATATAATACAGTCCCTACCAAACCGCCATTAGCAAGATATGGACCATATGAGGTACTAGTAGGAAGTGTTACCCCTTCGTACTTTAGCATTAAAGTTCCAACAATATGTACACGATTTAAAGTCACGTTAATAATTTTAGCACCTGTTGTAATTGTTGAGAAAAATCCTGTTGCTACAACATTACAATTACTTAAATTAGCACTATTATCACCAAAATCTGCGCCAGTTGTAGAGAACATTAGAACATTAGAGATGGTATATCCCTGCCCCATAAATGTGCCTTTGAAATTAGGTATAGGATTCCAAACATAACCAACTAAATTTATGTCCGCAGTTATTATAATATGTTTACCAGAGAAAGTCTCACCTTTTACATTTGCTAGATAAGATATATAATTTAATTGCTTGGCATTAGAAATTACATAAATAGAATTACTATTGCTAAGTGTAGAAGATCCAAGGGTATAAGTAGACTGTGGTGTAACTGTAGTGTAATTTCCTGATTTAGTAGATTCGCCCCCCATTGCCATTACAGTTGTAGGACTAAGATCAACAAGTTGTCTAATTATTCCAGTTGAAGAATTATAAAATCTAGTATTACCTGCATAATGCCATGCCACCTGTCGTTTGTTACCTTCTTCAACAGATGAAGAACCCAGATAATCAGACATATATGTAGTATTTCTTCCGCTAGTAACATCATTTCCTTTTGCTGTAGATACCCTACCACTTTGTTCATCGCTAATAAGAGAACCCAGATAACGCATGGATGCGGTATGAGCAACTGTAGAAGTGCTTGTATTCATATTAGATATTTTAAAATCTACATAAGTACTAGAACCTGCTGTAGTTTCAGAGTTTACAAAATAAGCACTATTATATGGAGAGAAAAAACATTGATAATAATAGTAACCATTATATTTAATATAATCTAATGCTGATGGTGGTGTATACCAAGTAGAACATCTCATAACTAATTTATTTGAACCAGATGTATAACCATAACTACCTAAAATATTAAATGTTACTATTGCCTGACAACCAATACAACTTCCCAAATAACTCAGGGCAGTAACACACACATAAGCACTACTACTAGAAGTTTTATTAATATATATTGGGCCAAGAAATGAGCAGTCTCTTAGAGAACCTCTAAAAGCCAATCCAGCATAATAATATCCAGAACTAGAAGAATTGACTT
>JBJEXU010000260.1:0-5238 GCA_051886095.1 Christensenellales bacterium
ATACATTCTCCTTATTTCTGAAAAAATTTTAATTATAAATAATAACAATTCTAATATAAACATTTTATCATTTTAAAATATCTATAACTAATATTAACAAAATAGAAAATTGTAGCATATTAATTAAAAAGTAGTTTTTTTGGGGGAAATATGAACTTTAGTAATGATGTATTGTTAATTCTTCTTTTATCTATTCTTACTAGTCCCGTTGATGAAAATGGTGAAATAGATATTGCCAGCAATACTAATTTTCTACTACTTCTTTTACTTGTATTGCAAAATAGTAGGAATATTGATAGTTGTTGCAATCCTTGTAGTTGTAATTCGTGTAATAGTTGCAATTCTTGTAATAATAGATTTATATTCTAATATTAATGAGATTTCTCAAAATAACATATTTCAAATTGCAAATTTAGTTTGAAAAGAATTGTTACATTCTCATTCTACACATCTAGAGCCTTAAAAGTAGTTAATTGTTTAAGGCTTTTTTGCTTTTGAATTACTTATATATGTGTTAAAATATTAAAGTAATGGAAAATTTTAAGAGGTTAGAATGGAAAACGAGAAAATAACAATAGAGACTATAGATAAACTATCTAGTCTTTCTAAATTAGAATTTACACCCGAGGAAAAGCAAGTACTTTTGGGCGAGGTTTCTGGAATTATAGAAATGCTTAATAAGTGTGGACAAGTTAAAGTAAATAGTTCTATTAGTAGACAAGAGATGACGATAAATGACTTAAGGGCAGACGAGGTAAAGGACGGGCTAAAATCATCAGATACTTTTAGAAATGCGCCTGTATCTAAAAATGGATATTTAGGTGTTCCAAAGGTGGTGGAATAATGGAACTAAATAATTTAAGTGTTCTTCAGATTGTTGAACTAATCAAATCTAGACAAATTACTTGCGTAGAACTAACTAAACATTATCTAAATAATATTGAAAAGTATAAAGATAAAAATGCTGTTTTAGAGGTCTTTGAAGATTGTTTAACAAGAGCAGAGGAAATAGATAGTTTGGTTGCAAGTGGTGCTGAATTACCGCCTCTTGCTGGAGTTCCAATTCTAATTAAAGATAATATTTTATATAAAGGAAAGATTTGTTCTAGTGCTTCAAAAATTCTAGAGAATTATGTTGCACAATATAACGCAACAGTAATTGATAGACTTCTAGATGCGGGTGTTGTTATATTGGGTCGAACCAATATGGACGAGTTTGCTATGGGTGGAAGTTGCGAAAATTCTGCTTTTGGTCCTTGCAAAAATGCCCACAATGATAATTATGTATCAGGTGGTAGTAGCGGTGGTAGTGCTGTGGCTGTCGCACTTGATATGTGTGCTTTTGCACTTGGTAGTGATACTGGCGGTAGCATTAGACAACCGGCTTCTTATAATGGAATTGTAGGTATTAAACCCACTTATGGAAGAGTTAGTAGATATGGACTTATGGCATATGCGGGAAGTTTAGATACCGTTGGGGTACTTGGAAGGTCGGTTAAAGATTGTGCTAAAGTACTTAGTATAATCGCAGGCAAAGATGATTATGATACAAGTTGTGAAAATGTCCCAGTATATAATTATTTAAGTGAGATAAAAGGCTCTATTACGGGTAAAAAAATTGCAATTATAAAAGAAGTACAAGCCTTAGTGGAACAAACCGAGTACTTAGGTATATTCCAAAAAGTATTATCGTTTTGTAAAGAAAATGGTGCAACTATTACGGAAGTTTCAATCCCAAATTATGAAATTGTATTGCCAACTTATTATACAATAGCAATGGCGGAAGCATCATCAAATATGGGTAGATTTGATGGCATACAATATACAGATAGAAGAGGAAATGATGAAGACTTGGAAAGTGTTTATAAAAACACACGCTCCCAACTTCTTGGTAGAGAGGTTAAGCGAAGGACAATGCTCGGCAATTATATACTTTCTAGTGAATTTTATGATGCTTATTATGTTAAAGCCAAAGATATTGCCAATGATTTAAAAAATAAAGTAAGTAGGATATTAAACGAAAACGATTTGATATTTATGCCAACTACTTATGGTGAAGCCTTTGAGATTGGTTCAAAAATTAGTGACCCGCTTAGTATGTATATTGAAGATATGTTCACAGTTCCAATTAATATAGTTGGAGTACCTGCAATGAGTATTCCTGTAGGCACAGGTGTTAATGGTCTTCCTATAGGACTCCAAATCATTTCTTCGCACTTTAATGAGAAGGAAATATTCAATATGGCAGATTATCTTTTGCAGGAGGGGAATTTATGAAAGAATATGAAGTAGTAATTGGACTTGAAATTCACGCCGAACTTAATTCTAAATCAAAAGTTTTTTGCTCTTGTAAAAATGAATATGGAGCACCTGCCAATACTCTTGTTTGTCCAGTATGCCTAGGCCTACCCGGAAGCCTTCCAAACCTTAATATGCGGGCGGTAGAACTTGCTATAATGACGGGAGTTGTTTTAGGTGCAGATATAAACGAATATACCGTTTTTGAAAGACGTAATTATTTCTATCCTAATCTTCCTAAGAGTTATCAAATAACCGAATATAATATGCCAATTTGTTCTGGTGGCGGAATAAAATTAGATAATGGTAAATTTATTAATATTAATCGTATTCATCTTGAAGAAGACTCGGGCAAGATTATAACTGGTGTAGACGACTATAGTTATGTAGATTTTAATAGAAGTGGTGTGCCACTTGTTGAAATTGTTACAGAACCAATGCTAAATAGTGCTGACGAAGCAATAGAATTTATATCAAAACTTAGAGACCTTCTGGTTTTTGCGGGTATATCCGATTGCCGAATGGAAGAAGGCGGATTAAGATTCGATGTTAATATGTCCGTTAGAGAGAAAAGGTTTGGCGAATTAGGAACCAGGGTGGAACTAAAAAATTTAAGTTCATTTAAAATGGTTGCTAAGGCAATAGATTATGAGACAAATCGTCAAATCAGAGAATTAAATAATGGAAATCCCGTTCGCAAAGAAACAAGGATTTGGAACGACGAATTAAATAGAACTTATGTGTTAAGAGATAAAGAGGAAATAAAGGATTATAGATATTTCCCCGACCCCGACTTGAAAACTTTGCATATAACTAAAGAAGATATTGAAAGAATTACTAGGACTATTCCTGAAAGTAAGGAAATAAAAATTAAGAAATATAGTGATTTAGGGTTAAGCGAGAATGCTATAAGCATAATAACTAGCGAGAAAAAACTATCTGATTATTTCGAGAAAGTTCTTTTAATTACTAATTCACCTGTCGAAACGGCAAATTGGATTATGACAGATGTTTTAAGAATACTTAAGGAACAAAATAGACTAGATGTAAACCAAATTATAAGTGAAGAGAATTTAGCAGAAATTATTAATTTAGTTTTAAATGGAACAATTTCTAGACCTAATAGCAAAATTCTTTTTGACGAAGTTATAACTAGCGGAAAGCCGGCAAGTACACTAGTAAAAGAACTAGGATTAGAAGGTGTTGTCGAAAAAGAAGATTTAAAGGAGATAATCAATACAGAAATAAATAGTAATCCTAATATTATTAATGAATTTAGAGAATCTCCAGAAGAAATTATTAATTATTTGCTTGGTAGAATTATGAATATAACTAGCAACAAAGCCAACCCAATGGTTGCTAGAGAAATGATTGTAGATATGCTTGATAAATAACATAATAGGGCAATTTGCGGGCTTGTATGTTAATATAAATAATTTGCGTAATATGCTCAATGCAAAATTGGCTCAATGCAAAATTGCAAAATTGCAATTCTTAATAATGGGCAATTTGCGGGCTGATATGAAACTCATACTTGTTGCGTAAGTTGCTTAATGCAAAATTATGGAACATTTTTTAAAGAAATTTAGTAATATGAAGTGTACAGACAATTTATACACTCAAAAGAATATTAAATTTAGAATTACCCTTAAAAACCTTATGTCTGTACATTTCCTTTTCCCCAACTACTTTGATAGTTGTTCTAGATAATATAGGAAGTTTATACAAGCGACACCATTAGGTGGCATTTGATATAAACTGACGACCATTTCAGAAGTGTGTAAGCCAAGAATTGGCTTTTGTGATGTTAATCACGATATTGGCGATAGCCAATAACACACAAACTATATTATGTGCTAATGTTTGGCATAAAATCTATCTCAAATTTAACTGTGTTTTTTATGAAATTTGTTCGTAAAAGATACTAAATTTAAAGATAGACTAATAAGATTGCTGATATAATTAAAATATATCTGCAATCTTATTTTTTTAATTGACACAAATTTTTAATTTATGTAATATAAAAATATAAAATAAAAGGAGAGGGAAAATGGCAAAAAAGAAATCAAGCAATCTAGGATTAATTTTAAAAGTTGTCGCATTACTTTTAGGAGTAGCATCATTCTGTATGGCATTCGTTGTCGCTGTTAAATTCGTTACTAGCGACGGTGACTTAGTTAATAGTTTCACAGGCTTCCAGACAATGTTTGGCTATTCTGAAACAACTACAGTTCTTGGAACTGAAATAACATCTAAATATCTCGCATTTAGTTTTATGACTTTTGTTACATTCTTACTACCACTTGTAGGTGCAGTTTTATCTTTGTGTAAGAACAAAATCGTAAGACTAGTTGGTGCAGTACTTATGATAGTTGGTGCAGTACTTATGTTCTTTGTTCCATCATTTGCAGTTCTTGCAACTACTGACGGAAATCTAACACTTGTTTCTGCAGTACTTGATGGTTGCACAAGAACTCTTGGCGTAGGTGCTATCCTGGGTGGAGTATTTGCTGGTCTTGGCGGATTGGTTGCAGGTTATAATACTTTAACTAACAAATAATTTCTTTACATAAATAAAAAATAGATACCTTACTTTAGGTATCTATTTTTTGCTTTTATAATCTTTATTTATTGTTTTGTACTTCTTTTGCAAACTCACAACCACAATAATTTTGTCTATAAATTTCATATTTTTTGGAATTTCTAATTGAATTTAAGAAACCATCATTCTTTTTAAAATTACTAGGCAAATACTCAATTTTATATTTATCACTAACCTTACTTCCAATCTCGTTAATTAGTACATAATTTTTGTGCGGACTAACAGATAAGGTAGAAGCAAATAAATCATAACCATTTTCTTTAGCAAATTTGCCAGCATAATCTAGCCTTACTTCAATGCAAATTGCACATCTCTTGCCACCCTCATTTTCCTGTCTT
>JBJEXU010000261.1:0-5215 GCA_051886095.1 Christensenellales bacterium
AATAGCAAATGAATTAGCAGGCTCATTTATCCCATAACTAATACAAGGAATATTTACTTTATAAGCAAGTTCCATTCCATAAAAATCATCTATATTTACAATACATTCTCGCATATTATTTTTATCAAAAAAATCCATCTTAACTCGTGCATAGTTTTCCATACTACCAAAGAAATCTAGATGCTCTCTAGATATATTAGTAAATACACATTTATCAAATTTTATTCCATATACTTTTTCATAATAAATTGCTTGTGCACTAACTTCCATTATAACAGTCTTTACACCTAACATTTTCATTTGATAAAAAATGTAATGCAACTCCAAAGGGTCGGGAGTTGTAAATCTGTTATCTTGTCGAATATTGCCAATAAATACACCATTAGTGCCAATTATTCCGATATTTTTGTCATAATTACTTAATATTTGCGAAATTATTAACGATGTGGTAGTTTTCCCAGATGTTCCTATAATACCTATAATTTTTAAATTATCTGCACATCTATTGTAGAAATTATATGCAATTATGCTCATTGCCTTTCTTATATCTTTAACCAACAAAATTGTGGCATTATCTAGAGTTAAATTATCATCTTCAGTAATGATACATTTAGCCCCTCTAGACAATGCTTCCATAGCATATTTATTTCCATCAAAATTGTTACCTTTTATACAAACAAATATACTAGATTTGGTTACATCATTTGATATATGTGTAATAGTTTTTATATTATAATTTTTAAAATTTTTAGACTTATAATCTAAATTTTCTATAATTTTTTTTAATCTCATAATGGTATTCTCTTTTTTTTATTATTAAAATAATTGTACCATTATAAAATCGTAAAATATGTTGTCTTGACAAATTTTGACACCAAATAATTTAAGAAATTTTTATATTTCTACAAAAATATTAAACATTAATTACTTAATCTTTAATAAATAATTTTTTCGACACAATTTAATCTGTCTCTATCATAACAATACCGTTTCTAACAACTTCAACATTAGGTTTTGGGAATTGATTTAATACCAACTCACCTTCACCTTGAATTTCTATTTGCAAACCTAATTTCTCTAGTTCATTAATTGCATCATAAATATTAAATCCAACCAAATTAGGCATAACAACTTTTTCTTGATATTTACTATCCTCAATTTCTTCTGGGTAAACTGGCTGATAATTTTTATACTCAATAATATTTTGAATAATTAATTTAGCATAAGGAGTGGCCGCAATAGAACCATAATAACTCGCACCTCCTGGTTCATCTACAACTATCAAGACTACATAATCGGGGTTATCCGCTGGAAATGTACCTACAAATGATGCTATATATTCACCACTTAATCTTCCATTTTCATACTTCTGACTTGTTCCTGTTTTACCACCAACTTCATAACCAGGAATAAATGCATAGTATCCACTATATTGTTTGATAACCCCCGTCATCATCTCTCTCATAATCGCACTAGTTTTTTCTGAGATTGTTTGATTTAAAACAACAGGATATGTTTCACTAATCTTTGTGCCATTTACGTCACTTATGGATTTTACAAAATAAGGTTTATATAATTTCCCACCATTAACAATACTACATATAGCAGTAATTAATTGCAAAGGAGTCATCGCTACTGCTTGACCAAATCCCATTCTTGCAACATCTACAGTTTTAGCCATATCTTCATCCATAACAACCCCACCACTCTCGCCTAAAAAATCCACCCCCAAAGGACTGCCTATGCCAAATTTTTCAAACATTTGATAAATTCCTTCTTTACCAAGTCTTAAAGCAAGATCTATAAATACACTATTACAACTATTATAAAGCCCCTCACTCAAAGTTTGAAATCCGTGACCAGTCAATTTCCAACATTTAATTTTTTCATTATCCACCATTCTATAACCGGGGTCAAAGAAAGTATCAGTTAGTTGTGCCACACCCTCTTCGATGCTAGTTGCCATAGTTATACATTTAAAAGTTGAACCCGGTTCATATACATCTACAATATTAACATTTTTTGCTGTTTCCATAAGCGCAGACACATCATCTCTTGGAACGTTATTCAGGTCAAAATTTGGACTTGTTGCCATTGCAACAATTTCTCCAGTATTTGGGTTCATTACAATAGCACTTGCTCGTTTAGGCGTTTGCTCTTCCATGAGCACTTTAAGTGCGTCCTCTGCAAATTTCTGAATATTAATATCTATAGTTAATTCTAAGTTCATTCCGGGTATGCTTGGAACATAAGTACTAAGAGAATTATCTAACTTAACACCTTTAACATCACTTTCTTCTAGAATATATCCATCAACACCTGTTAAGTATTTGTTATAGTATGCCTCAAGTCCCGCTTGTCCTACATTATCAATAGTTGTAAAACCAAGCACTTGAGTAAGCATATCTTTGTAAGGATAATATCTTGTATTATTCTCACTAAACAATACACCTTTTAAATTTTTTTCTTTGATTTTCTCTACCAAAGATTTATCTACTTGCAATTTTATCAAACTCTCACTTACAAATCTATCACTAACTTTAATATAAATCTTTTCATAGTCTAATCCCAATATATTACTAAGTTCATATGCAACAGTTCTAGCATCCTCAACCATACTTGGTCTAACATAGACATCATATGTACTATAGTTTGTCGCAAGTGCAACACCATTAGCATCAACAATATTACCCCTAAGCGCATTTAATGGCAGTTCTCTAGTCCATTGGTCAATCGCTTTGGCTTGCAACCATTTGCCTTTGACTAATTGCAAGTATCCAAGTCTAACAATTACTAATAAGAAAACAAAAGACACTAGCAGGAATATTGCTAGTAGTCTTTTTTTTAATGAAAATATTGAATTATTTTTCTGCATATTACCTACCCAAATATTCGGCTCAAGAAATTACAGAAAGCATCAAACCAATTAGTTTCACCTTGTAATTCAATTACTTCTGCACTTTCTGGTACAGAAACAGCCACTATATTTGAAGAAGCAATATCTTCGTAACCCATTTCGGTTAACTCTTTTTGAATATTATTAGGGTCAGTCAGTCTCTCATACAAACCTTCTGACTGAACAAGGCTCTCTTCACAAGAAATTACTTCTTCTTGCAAATAACCTATGCTACTACCCATATTATTTATGACAAATATATTATAAATACATAGAAATGCAAGTAACAATGTTACCACTATTGCCGTACTCATAACAAGAGCCACTCTAAAAGGAACTTTCTTGCTTACAGCATTAACCTTAACTTGAGTAAGAGATTTTAATTTCTCTTCGTCAATAGTGATGCGGTCGTACTCGTTGTATAATTCTTGAAGTTTCTCAGAATTATAACTTGTATCAAATTTCTCAACCTGCTTATCTACTGTGGATAATTCTTGAGTATCTTGCATTACACTTTCAACAGCCGAATTACCATTATCACTATAAGACACTTTTCCGTAAGCACTCATATTCTCTCTCCTTTTAGTAGATTACTTTTTCTCAATTACCCTAAGTTTAGCACTACTACTTCTTTTATTTCTTTCCAATTCTTCCTTTGTTGCTTCAATAGGCTTTTTAGTAACAAGTATAACATCACTTTTGTGATTGCATACACACACAGGAATAGATTTATCACATATACAATCGGTAGACCTTAATTTAAATACTTGTTTTACAATCCTATCCTCTAATGAATGGAAAGTTATAATTGCTAGTCTTCCTTGAGGCGAAAGTAAATCTATCATTTTATTTATTGCCTCATCTAGCCCATCTAATTCACTATTTACTTCAATTCTAATTGCTTGGAAAGTCTTTTTAGCAACACTTCCCTTACCCCAGAATTTCTTTGGTATAGCACTTTCAATAAGTGATACCAGTTCACCCGTTGTTTCGATGTTTTTCCTTTCTCTTGCCTCTACTATCTTACCAACAATAGCCTTAGCAAAATTCTCTTCCCCATAATTATATAGTATTCTTACTAAATCTTCTTTAGAATAAGTATTAACAACCTCATAAGCGGATAATTTAGCACTTCTATCCATTCGCATATCAAGTCTGCCATCAAATCTATACGAAAACCCCCTCTCAGGCGTATCTATTTGATAACTACTTACCCCTAAATCAAGTAGTATCCCATCTACCTTGCCAAAACCAAGTTCCTGAACTTTCTCATACATTAACTTAAAGTCACTTTTAACAAAAATAACTTTATCACCATATCTTTTAAGTTTTTCACCTGTAGATGTTAGTGCGTCATCATCTTTATCAAAAGCAATCAATTTACCAGTAGTTAATTTTTTTAATATCTCACTACTGTGACCTCCACCACCCAATGTTCCATCTACATATATCCCATCAGGCTTAATGTTAAGTCCGTCCAAACATTCTTTCAGCATTACTGGAGTGTGTTTGAAATTATTTTCCAAATGTTTTTCCATTAATTTCACTCCTTTATCATTTTTTAGTTGCATACAATAAATAAACACACTCAAAAAATTTATGTATAAACAATCATAATTTTTCAAAGAGTATACATTTTAAGCAATAACACAAGTGGGAAATTCATCAACTCTTTACGCTTATAATTATACATTATTAATAAATATTCTCAAAACATTTTAAAGTCATTTAATAAAATTTATTCACAAATTTTGAATATTTAAACATAAGTTATCCACAGTTGTGGATAACTTATAAAAAATTTAAAATAAGAAAAAATCGCTTTATATTAGCGATTTATTTCAAACTATCGAAATTATGTTTGAATATTTTAATTATATTTATGCACAATTATAAATTTATAACCAACAAAAATCGACATAAAATTGATTTATAAAAATACATTTTAAAAAGGTTCTGTGGATAGCTCTGTGCAAAACTAAAATATGCATAAATATTCCAAAACATAACTTTTTGAAAATTTGCCTATATTACTCAATTTTATAATAATATATAATCTCACTAAAGTTATCCACAATTAATTTTATACTTGCCAATATTCATATTTGAAATTTATTATTATAAAAAAATAAGGTTTATAAAAACTTTTAGTGTTTATAAACCTTATTTTTTATTTATTAATTAGTTTATTTCAAATAATTAAATTGGAAAAACTTAAATTACAACTCAATCTCCACCAATTTGTTATCTATTAAATCGCAAGAAGTCAAATAATATTTAATACCATTTTTAATAATTTTTATTTTCTGTTTTTTGTCA
>JBJEXU010000262.1:0-5191 GCA_051886095.1 Christensenellales bacterium
GTCATCTGCCTTCTCATTAAATTTATTGGCAAGTATTGCACTGGCTTCAGTTTTAGACATTCCCGAAAGATTATATCCATTAATAACAGTACCATCAGGGAGTATTTGATTGGTGTTGTGGTCAAGTATGAGAAATTGTCCAATTATAACTGTTGTTATTCCTAAAGTAATAAGTGTTAAAACAGCAAGTATTTTGTTTGTTTTTTGTTTAGAAGAAATTGCTTTGGTTTTAGTCCTTTTCATAAATGCACCTTTTTTAAAAACTAAATTACTATTACTTTAGTTTGTTACATATTTTTCTCTTTATGCAAAGGACAAAGGATAATTATTTGGATTTGGTTAAATCGTTTGCAATTTTAATAAACGTTTCGTGTAGTTCTAGTGCAAGTTTCTTAAGTGCTTCATTTTCGTTTGGAACACTCATATTTAGTACTTGATTAAATAGCGTTTCGAGTATTTTAGATATAAACTTTTTCTCAATTTTTAAATCAATAAGGTCTTGTGCACAAATATCTAGTTGATGTACACTAAGTGGCAGGTTTTTGTCTTTTATATATGAGATTTTGTCAGAAAGTGATACTTTTGTCTTTCTGCTAATAAAATTATCAATTATGTTTCTTTCTGCCGACGAAAGGGTCAAATAATTAATTGACGCATTAAGTTCGTCCACACCATATTCAAGATTTTGATAAATTCTAAATATTTTTTCGGTAACAAAAATATTATTTTTACTTTCCTTTAATCCGTTAAATCCAAGCAACATATTGGTTGCAAAACCTAGTTGGTTTTCTGGAGTATATCTATTAAGATATTTTTTTAGAATTAAAACATAAAAGCCTATTTGTCGTGAACTTTCACTAAGGCTATAGAAATTCTTAAAATCTTTTTTATTAAATTTTCTCATACGAGATAGGGACGAATTAAATATGTATTGAGGTAAGGAAAGGGTATTGCAAAGCCTTAGAAAGTTCCAATTATTTTGGCCATATTTTAAGTCTGCAACTAGTGCTAGATTTAGTTCCTTAAGTATACGGGGCTTGCTTATGTACTCAAGTAGTGGAGTATAGATTTTTAATGCTTTTAAAGTTTTAGGCTCTATTTTTAAATTTAGTAGACTTGAAAATCTAACTGCTCTTAATATTCTCAATCCATCATCGCTAAGTGTAATTTTAGGTAAATTAGTTGTTCTTATAATCTTATGTTTTAAATCATTTATTCCGCCCGAGATATCTATAAATTTATTTTCACTAATATCGTAATAGATTGAATTTATTGTAAAATCTCTTCTTAATGTGTCAATATTTATGTCGTAGACAAATTCAACACTATCTGGTGTGTGTGTGCCGTGTTTTAAATAACTTTCTTTGCGAAATCTTGTATATTCAAATTTCTGATTATTAAAAATTAATTGAATTGTTCCTAGTTGTTTATTTATATTATGAGTTTCTATTTTTAATTTCTTGCAAATTGCAAGTACTTTTTCTTCACATAAATTGGAAGTTATATCAATGTCGTTATTTTCTTGTCCTAAAAGATGGTCTCTAACATAACCACCTACTATATATAATTTTGCATTGTATTTTTGAAACTCATTTGCTAAATTTATTAATTCGTTACATATTTCCATAAAATTATTATAACACTTTAAAAGATTTAGTACAAATTGCTTAATTAAATTTTAAACATTCGCCATTAAAAATTTTAATTAAAAACAATTTTAATATTCACTTTAACAAAAACGAATTAGATTTTATAAAATTCGATTTCATTTGTCTAATCTATAATTTAATGTTTTTTAATAATTTATTAAAATTTTGCCTATAAATCAAAAAAATTATTGTACTTTGATGAATTAAAGTGTATACTAGAATATATATTATTATAAAAATAATATAGAGATGTGTATACAAAACACTATTAGTAGTGTTTGATATAAACTTACAAATTTTTAGGAGTTTTGATGAAAAGAAATAAACTTGTCTTAATTGCGGGGATTTTGATGATATTGGGTGCGGTTGCTTGTATTGTTGCGACTATTATTAATTGCATTCAATTAAAAGATTTAATGGTAATCATTAATAGCGAACAAACGGCAGAGACGGCTACAGAAGATTTTAATCTTTTTGCAACACTACTAATGGTGGGCTATATTAGTTGCATTTTTATTAATATTTGCGAAAGTATATTGTTCTTGGTGTTAGGAATTATGCTAATCGTAAAATCTGCTAGGAAAGTGCCTCTTAATAATTATAAGTCATTTGCTATAACTACTCAGATTTTATTATATATTGGTGCTTGTTCTTGTTTGATTTCAGAATTATTAATTAGTGGAATTATATTTATTTTCTTCTTATCATCTGCAATACTACTAAGTGTGGCTCTTTCTCAGAATAAAAAAGAAACCGAAGAGAAATTAAATGCAGATTTTGGCGGATACAAAGACAATCCTCATCATAATTTTGATAAGAATCACGGGTCGGATGCAAATTATTATGTTAACGAATTTTCAGATAAGATAAAGTCATTGCATCAACTAAAAGAAAGTGGTGTTATTACAGAAGAAGAATATACAAGACTTGTTCGTAAAGTTTTGGGTCTTGATGACAAATAGAAGGATAAAAGTAACAATAAGGGTGAACATAATGAAAACTAAAAAAATTTTATTTCTTATTGCAGGAATTTTTAATACACTCCTAGGAGGAATGGGTGCGTTTATTGGAGTTATTGGATTGCTTTTTAATAAAATGCTAAGGGGAATGTTTGAAGCATCTTATGAACTTGTGGAGAGTTATATTAAAGTTATTGCTGAACAAGATGAAAGTTATAATTATTTGTTAACAGCGTCTAAAAGCGAGGCTATTGACTTTGTTATGAAGATGGTTTTAATTGTGTGTGCGGTATTTTTAATTATTGGTTTAATTTATATAATGTTTGGTGTATTCAATCTAATTTTATCTAAGAGAAATAATACAGCACTAAGTCACAAAAAATATTTAGGAACTCTGCTTGTTGTCTTTAGTTGGTTGCTAATGTTTTTAAATATTGCTAATATACTTACAACTATTGCAGTATATTTAAAGCCTAAAAATACTGGAACACAAAAATTATATACCGCATCGGGAGAATAAAAAATAAAATTGAATTTATTAGAGAAATAATTTTTTATTAAATTTAATAAAAATAATTTTTAAAATGCTAATGATTAAAATAGGAGAAAATATGTTAATTGGTGCTACGAAAAAAAGATTTTATTATTGTTTAAGTGCTTTCTCAAGATTTATTGCATTTGTTGGTTTGTTAATTGCTTATATAGTAGTCAAAATTACAGTGAAACCAAATATTGATTGGCTTAATGCGTTGTTAATATGTTTATCAATAGCGAGTCTTGTAACGGCTGTTTATAATTTAATCTTATGCGGATTTACAGCAAATCAATACAAAGACAATTTTGCTGTGCAACTTATATGTTTTTTAATTTGTTTATTTACTGGGGGAATTGTAAGTACCACATTCACAGGTGTGGCGGTATTTACTAAAGTTCTTCCTGACGAAGTAAAAAACGAGGGAATATTTAATACTAAAACTTTTAAAAATAAGGACGGAAAATATGAAGACGAAACAAAAAAATAATGTTTTATTAATCATTGCGTGTGTGTTAAGTTATTTAAGTATAATTTTATCTGTATTATTGGCAGTATTTTTAACTTTTAATATTGCGGGAACTGCTGATATTTATAAAGAATTGTTACTTAAGATATTTGTATATAATACAGTAGACTTGGCTGAACAAGTAACACTATATATTGTTGAACTTGGTATCTCCGCACTTCTAAATTTATACTTTGCTTGTTTTTATTTAAAAGTATTAAGGTACAAAATAAATAATCAGCAATTTGGAAGAATGCTTGTAACTAAAGCAATATTTCAGATGTTGTTTGCCTCTTTAATCTCGGGTGTGTTTGCATTAATTGCGGGAATAGTTATGGGCAAGAAGAAATCCAAAGTATCTCCAAGCGTTCAATCGGATAATCCATACTTCTCAGATTATAAAATGGAAGCAATGTCTGAGGCTATTAAGAGGCTAAAGGAACTTAAGGCTAAGGGTGCTATCTCGGAAGAAGAATATTATATTAGTCTTAATAAAATTTTGGAAAGTTAATAAAAATATCAAGCGTGAGTGATAATCAATTTTACAGAAAAGTAAAATTTGATTTTTACTCACTTTTAATTATTTTTTAAAAAATTTTAAGGAGTAAACAATGAAAGATTTTAACAAATGTGATAGTTGTGGAGGAGAACTTAAATTTAATCCTAAGTCTAGCAATGTTGAATGTTATAAATGTCATAAAATTTATGCTATTGCAAAGGAAGAATTTAAATATCACGACATTGATATGCTAGGGGTTGTTAAAGAAATAGATGTAAAGTCTGCCGATGTAAATTTAAAATGTATTAACTGTGGTGCAAGTTTTAAAGGTGATAGACTTAAAATGTCTAATGTTTGTGAATATTGCGGGTCTCATCTGGTTGAGGATTTTAGTAAAATGCCAACTATTAAACCCGACGGAATTATTCCTTATGCTTTTGACAAAGAAGAAGCAAAGATTAAATTTGCAGAAAACTTGAGAAAAAATTTTTTAGTTCCTAATAAACTAAAAAAATCTGTGCCTTATAGCACCATTGAAAGTATTTATATACCCGCTTTTCATTTTAAGTGTTCCTCACAAAGCAGTTACTATGGAAAACTGGAGAAAAGACAAGAGGAAGATGGTCAAACGGAATACAAAGTATTTGAGATTAGGGGAACAAAGACCTTAGTTGATGATAATTTACTTGTGGAATGTAGTGATTATTTAACTCAGAATACTTTGGAGGAAATTAAACCTTATGATATTAAATCTCTATGTAAATTTAATACGGGATTTATAATGGGGTATTCGGTAGAACATTTGAATAAAAAATTGTCTATAGTTAGAGAACAAATCAAATCTATGCATTCGGAAAATATAAGGAAATCTATTTTAAGAGAATACGATTATGATAGTGTAAAATCTTTAAGTATTGATACTACATATAATAATTCGTCTTATGCTTATATAATTCTCCCAACTTATAAAATTAACTATACATATAAAAACAAAGTTTACAATACTTTTATGAATGGTCAAACGGGAAAATTAAATAAA
This sequence comes from Christensenellales bacterium, assembly GCA_051886095.1. Classification (GTDB taxonomy): domain Bacteria; phylum Bacillota; class Clostridia; order Christensenellales; family UBA1242; genus UBA11490. The sequence goes on from JBJEXU010000262.1 coordinate 5,187, forward strand.
GATGT
>JBJEXU010000263.1:0-5102 GCA_051886095.1 Christensenellales bacterium
ATATCGTGACCAGAAACCAGAGTTTCTGCACTTTCACCCTCTTCTGCTTTCATCTCAAGAAAACCAACAAGATAATTCTCGTTAATTGAAGTATCAGGAACTTCAATGGTTAGTTTATCCTCTCCGCTTAGATAAACCTTAGCATCGGCATATTTAGCATCTAACAATTTCTGAATACGATTAACTGTTTCAATGTATGCCTCATCTTTAGTGCCATCGTACCAGTCAGCCACTTCTAAGTCATAAGTATTCTTAACTCCACCACCAAGTTCAAGTCCTTGATGCAAATTAGCAAGTCCAATAAAATTGTAATTTGTAGCAGGTACTGGAAACGAGATAAAGCAAAGCAGTAATACTATAACAATGAATAAACTAACAAGTACATAATTTCTAATTGCTCTTTTTTTCTTCATTATTCTCTCCAAACGTAATGATTGCAAAGTTAACTTTGCATAGGATATAAATTTAAGTCATTCTCTTAAATTCATAAATAGTTATTGAATAATTATTGACAATATTTAACCTCTTTAAAGCCCTTATATAAAAAAATTAAATATCAAATCATATTTCCAACAACAATTTAACCTTAATATTATACAATACACTTTTATTATAGTCAATTTATTTTAATAAAAATAATCTTTAACATTACAAAATTGCAAAAAAAATCTAAGAAAAACTTAATTTCCTTAGACAAAAGATTATATAAAAACTGTAAAATCATAATTTAATTTTTAATAGCATTAACAACTATTATTCCAATAAGCCCACCCATTAATACAGTCAAAATTAGGTCATATAAATTGCTAATTGATAATGAAAATCCACCTTGCAAAATACTAAAAATTATGTAACTTAAAATATAATATGCAAAACCTAAAATTAAACCTTTAAGAAAGCCTTTTTTATTGTGTTTCCTAAGAAAAACAACACCGCCTACAAACATACTAATAATTTTAATGACTTGATTTATAGGAAATATCCAATTATCACTAATATTACAAAATCTAATTAGTAAAGCAAATAAAAGAATTAATACAAGGGTCACAGATATAGCAACTATTGTTCCATTAAGTATAGATAAAATTACACTTTTTCTTTCGCTATTTTTTACACTTGAACTCATACAACCTCGCAAAATGTTTTTTATTATTTATGATTGTTCAAGCCTAAATATCACATATATTTTATTTAAAATAAAAATAATATTATAATTTCGACAAAATTCAATTTAATTTTTAAAAGAAAAAATCCTACTAAATTTAGTAGGATAAAAAATTAATTTTTCTTCTTAGATGTGGATTTTTTCTTAGGTTGAATTTGTTCCTCAAGACTATCTACAGAATCGGTTTTCTCTAAAGCCTTTTTGTTCTCTTCAACTTTTTCGGTTTTTTCTTCAGCATTAACTTCTTCCTTTGTAGGCATTACAATATCAGTTTCTTCAACAACTGTTGATTTATTATCAATACCCATTATAGCATTAATATGAATAGTCATAGTAGAAGCATTTTTTGAGTTACCAGTAACTATAGTAACAACCTTTCCATCGGTAGTATTTTCAACACTCTCAACAACTCCATAAACACCAGCAGTTGTAACTATTCTAGTACCCTTCTTAATACTATTAGTAAGTTCTGTTCTGCTCTTTGCTTCCTTCTTCTGTCTTAAATAAGTTGGAACTAGGAAAGCAATAGCAAGGACAATAAGTACAAGTATCATCCAGTTTTGTGAAAACCAAGTTCCCACAGATAAAATCATATTCATAGTGTTCTCCTTAAAATTAAAAACTTTACTTTTATAGTATATCAAAATTTATAACTTTATCAAATCATTTAATTATAATTAATAGCAAAATTTGTAAAAAATTAGTCAATGCATAATTTTTATTCAATATTTCTAATTCTCAAATATTACTAATATTATCTATAGATTAATTCTATAGATTAATTCTTTCTTTTTTTATCAATAGAATTTTTGATATTTCCTGCATTATATCTAGCAAGAAATTCGTCTTTGAAATCAAGAAGCCTATCTTCTCTAATAGCCACCTTAATATCTTCCATAAGTTTAGTTAAAAACCTAATATTATGAATACTAAGTAACCTAGCACCTAAAATTTCATTTGCATTAATTAGATGTCTTAAATATGCCTTGGTATAATTCCTACAACACTCACAATCACACTCTGGGTCTAAAGGAGTAAAGTCATCTTTAAAAATTGCATTTCTCACAACCACTTTTCCGTCGTGAGTAAATGCTGTACCATTTCTTGCAATTCTAGTAGGAAGCACGCAGTCAAACATATCTATTCCCCTTATTACTCCCTCAAGTATACAATCGGGACTACCAACACCCATTAAATAGTGTGGAACATTCTCAGGCAAATGGTCTTTCATAGTGTCAAGCATCTCATACATTATTTCTTTAGGTTCTCCAACAGAAAGTCCACCTATTGCCATACCATATTTCATATAAGGTTTTTCTCTTTCTAAACATTCCAGTCTTAAATCTTTGTAAAAATTACCTTGAACTATTGGGAAAAGTGCTTGACTTTCATTCTTATGATAATTATAACATCTGTCAAGCCAATCAATGGTTCTATTCATTGCTTTTTTACTTTTCTCATAGTCCGTTCCATATACAGTACACTCGTCGAATTGCATTATAATATCTGCACCTAAATTTTCTTCAATTTGCATACATTTTTCAGGTGTTATGTATAACTTTTCTCCATTTAGATGAGAATGAAACTCAACTCCGTCATCGGTAATTTTTCTTAAATCGGCAAGAGAGAAAACTTGAAACCCACCACTATCGGTAAGTATTGGTCTATCCCAGTTCATAAACTTATGGAGCCCGCCTGCTTTTTTAATTAACTCATCTCCCGGTCTTAAATGCAAATGATAAGTATTACTTAGAATTATTTGAGCATTAATTCTTTTCAAATCTTCAGGTGTTAAACTTTTTACAGTTGCTTGAGTTCCTACTGGCATAAATACTGGTGTTTCTATAACCCCGTGAGGAGTTGTAAACTCACCAATTCTAGCACCCGATTGTTTACAAATATGTGTAGTCTTAAAACTAAATTTGTCCATTAAAATCTCCTTATATTAATAGTGTTGCATCACCAAAACTAAAAAATCTATATTTTTCTTTAACTGCCGTCTTGTACATTTCCATTGTTTCATCAAATCCAAGAAAAGCCGAAACTAACATTATAAGTGTGCTTTCTGGTAGATGAAAATTAGTAATAACTCCATCAACCATTTTAAACTCATATCCGGGATAAATAAAAATATCTGTTTCCTTTTTACAAGGTTCAATTACTCCCTTGCTAATACTAGCACTCTCAAGAACTCTAATACTTGTAGTTCCAACTGCAATAATTCTTTGGTGGTTTTGTTTTGCTTTATTTAAAATATCTGCACTTTCCTTTGAAACCTCAATGTATTCGCTATGCATTTTATGATTAAGTATATTATCTTCATTAACAGGTCGGAATGTTCCTAACCCCACGTGAAGTAAAACCTCAACAATAGTAACGCCTTTTTCTTTAATCTTGTTTAACAATTCTTCCGTAAAATGTAAACCTGCAGTTGGAGCAGCACTACTACCTGAAATCTTGTTATATACAGTCTGATACCTTTTAGGGTCTTTGTATTGTTTTTTAATATAAGGAGGTAAAGGCATAACTCCAATTTTATTTATAATATCTTCAAAAACTCCATCATACTCAAAACATATAATTTTTCCGCCAAAATCGGTGTCTTCTTTAATAACACCTTTTAATTCATCTGAAAAAACAATAACCGTGCCCGATTTTAATCTTTTACCAGGCTTAGCAAGACATTCCCAAGTAGTTAAGTCAATCCTTTTTAATAGCAAAATCTCAATAATAGCACCAGTTTCTTTCTTACCATAAAGTCTTGCTGGCAAAACTCTTGTATTATTTAAAACTAGCACATCGCCTTCGTGCAAATAATCAATTACATCTCTAAAGATTTTATGTTCAATCTCTTCAGAATTTTTATGATAAACAAGGAGCCTAGAACTATCTCTAGGTTCCGCAGGAGTTTGTGCTATTAATTCTTCTGGTAAGTCATAATAATAAGATTTAGTACTAAGTAAATCTAAATGGTTCTTATTCATTTTCCTCTTCACTTTCAATAAACATTTTTAAGTATTCTTGGTTCTTAGCAGTAAATTTCTTTCCTAAATGCTTGTATGCATTAGGTAGAGCAACCCTACCCCTAGGAGTTCTAGCAATAAAACCTAGTTGTAGAAGATATGGCTCATAAACATCTTCTATTGTATTGCTATCTTCCCCAGTAGCGGCAGACAAAGTATTAAGCCCAACAGGACCTCCGTGAAATTTATCAATAATTGTTTCTAGTAATACTCTATCGGTAAAGTCTAAACCAAGGCTATCAACTTCCAATATTTCAAGGGCTTCTCTACATATATCATTTGTAATTGTATCACTGCCAGATACTTCGGCAAAATCTCTAATTCGTCTAAGTAGCCTATTAGCAATTCTAGGTGTACCCCTACTTCTTCTAGCAAGTTCCATACAAGCATCATCTTCAATAGGTGTACCAAGTATCTTAGCACTTCTAGTAATAATCTTGGCAAGTTCATCATTTGTGTACATTTCAAGTCTACAAACCACACCAAATCTATCTCTTAAAGGACCTGTAAGCATTCCCGCTTTGGTTGTAGCACCAATTAATGTAAAAGGTTCTACATTAATTCTCATAGTTCTAGCACCCGGTCCTTTGCCCAAGATAATATCTAAGGCAAAATCTTCCATAGCAGGATATAGAACTTCTTCAACCGACCTACTAAGCCTATGAATTTCATCAATAAATAAAACTTCATTTTTCTGCATATTACTAAGTATACTAGCAAGGTCGGCAACTTTCTCTATAGCAGGTCCACTTGTAATTTTGATATTAGTTCCAAGTTCATTAGCAATAATATGAGAAAGAGTGGTCTTTCCTAGTCCTGGTGGTCCATAAAGAAGAACGTGGTCAAGAGCATCTCCTCTATTTTTCGCTGCTTTTATATAAATATTAAGATTTTTCTTGATTTTCTCTTGTCCC
>JBJEXU010000264.1:0-5075 GCA_051886095.1 Christensenellales bacterium
AGTTAATAAAATCGTCTTTTAAAATGTCTAATATTCTACTCTCAAGCAACTCGTAATTAATAGGTTTTAGCATATAATACGAAACACCCATACTAAACGCTTTCTTAATAAATCCCTCACCAGAAAGTGCAGATACAACAATAATCTTAATATCTCTGCCTAGTCTCAAATTCTTTATTTCAGAAATAAGGTCAAAGCCATCGGCATTTGGAATAACAATATCGGTAATAACAATATCGACTTCGTTATCAGATATATAATCAATAGCATCTATTATATTATTAAAAGTAGCAACAACTCTTAAATTATTTCTACTCTCAAGAAAGTACCCCTTTACTCCCTCGCAAAAGTTATCATTACTATCCACCACTACAATTTTAGAAAATTTGTTTTCCATTTTTATTCTCCCTATAAATTATTAGTTTTGCTTAAACATTTCAAATTCTATATTTATTTTAAAATATCTTATCTGATGTAATATGGCAAAAAGCCAAATCAAATTTTAAATTAAAACTTTTTCTGCAGAGTATTTTTCTTTTTTTTAAATCGATTTTAAAAACATTAAAAATATACCATATTAATATAATTCCTTGCAAATTATTACAAAGGTGAAAAAGGTCTGTAATGTGAGATTTCTAAATTAAAAAAAGTTTAATTGTCGAAAAACTGCTATCTTGCTTTCTAAACTGCTATTTTACAATTTAAGTGGCAACTTAAGGATTCAATTTCTAAATCAATATCTAAAAATTTTTTTAAAAAAAGTCTATTTAGATTAATGCAAAATTATAGATAATTAGAAAAAATATATATATAAAAAATAAAAAATAAATAAAAATAAAAAAACAACCACAAAATTAATTTATGGCTGTTTAAAACTTTAATAAATCTTAGTCAATATGAGGTACATATTCTACCTCATCACCTTCATATTCTGGTTCTGGTTGCTCTGGTTTTTCTGGCAAATCGTCTTTTTCAAATACACCAACAAATCTTTGTTTAAACTCAGAGTTTTTAAAATCTTCGTTAAAGTAATTTAAATAATAATTAGAATCGCCGTTTTCGGCAGTATATTCGGCGTAAACATAAATCCTTCTATTATCAAAATCCAAGTATTTATCATTGGTAATTAAAGAATTTTGTCCTTCTGGATAAGCATTTTCAAGTTCGTGTTCATCGTCAAAAATATTAACTCTAAACAATTTGTTATCCTCTGAATAATAAGCATAATCACCATATACAGCAAGAATTGTTTTCTCTGAACTTATCAAAACTTTAGGTTCAATGTTCTCGCCACCCTCTAGTAACCAGGTAACACTATCGCCATTTGCAATTATTAAATCATTTCCATAGTTCACAAAAACATAACTGTCATAACTACGATTAGTTAACTTAATTTCAGTTGCCTCTTTCCAAGAAGTTCCAATAACTTTCTTATAAAGGCACGCAGTAGGTTTTGCTGTGCTAGTATAAGTATAATAGATAGTATCTTTTGTAACATTCTGAATAGTATAAGTATTGGTTGGGCTTAATTCTAATGTTTCCGATTCTCCCGTAACTATATTAAAAGCACAAACGGCATTACCTTTATAATTAGAAACTTTATCTGTAGTCTGGCTAATGCTACGCGTATAAATAACATTAGTTTGGATTAGTGTAGTTCTAGATGCGTTATAAACATACTCCGTCTCTTCAAGGAATTTATATGAAGAAGAATTTTCTACAGTACCAACAGTTTTACCATTGCTAGCATTAACTGAAACAATCTTAGAATTTTCATAAACTACTAAATAAGGAGTAGTATCTATTTTATAAATTGTCCATTCTGTTAAAGTACCAGATGTAACGAATATAACCTCATCTTTGGTTCCATCAATATTTACTCTATGGAATTCAACTCTACTAGTCTGCAAAGTACCATCTGAACTTAATTTCATATATGGGGTTGCATAATAAATATTGTTATCAATAATTCTAAAACCACCATTGCTAAATCCTACAACTTTAGATACGACCAAATCGGTTCTATCCTCATACAAGAACCCATCAATATCTTTAACAATCTCGTTGTTATCAAGTTTGGTTCTATAAATTGCTCCTTTGGTAACTTTACCTGCCTTATTATCGTCTTTAGTCAAAGAAGATTCTTCAACATATCCATTTACAAAATACAAATAATCGCCTTTAATTACAGACATTCCGCCATTGCTTGTAACGGTAGCCTCAAGTGGTGGATTGTTTTCTAAGCCCTTCTCTTTGCAACCTGTAAGAGGAATTGTAAAGGCAAGGAAAAGAATCATAAGTATTGAAAGTATTCTTTTTTTCATATATTTTATCAACTCCAAATATTGTTAATATTTTATATTTAATAGTTTAATTAATAATCTACTATTTTTAATAAAACTATACCCTTCTAAATCTAGGTACAATTCTCACATTTACTTATACTAAGGTAGTCTACCAAAATATATGTATTTCGTCAAGCATTTTTTTGTTGAGTAATTGCCTATTTAAAGATTATTTTCTATTTATTTTACAGCAAAAAATTTAATGCTATTTTTTATTAGTTCTAATTGTTTAAAAGATACAAAATTAAAATCTTGTTTTTATAAATTAAAAAAATTGTAGATTAATTATTCTATTAAACTACAATTAAAATCAAATTAAAGTGTTCGTTCTGGATTATTTAAATTTTGACAAGCATCGAATATATTTTTACTATTTCTATCAATTATTTTTCCCGCTTCCGTACTATAATAAGGAAGTTCTTTAAGGGTGTTTTGCAAAACATTTTTTAATGTACCATTATTTAATGATTTCTTTAATTTTGACATAAAATCATTAAGAACTTCTGGGAAATACTTTGCACAATAAGTTATAGTTTCACTGGTTACTTCTTTATGAAATTTGCTAGACCTAGAACCCGCAAACATATACTCTAAATCAAATTGTGGTGCTAATCTAAAATCACCATTTTCGTTTATAAGTAATCCTAAATTTTTGGCTGAAAAATCCAAATCTTCACAAAGTAGATTTCTAAACAAAAACTGTCTTACAAATTCTTCTTTAGTCTTTTTAATATTTTCTTCAGATAAATTCAATTTCTGTTTTTTACTGATTTTCTGAAGCAAAATAGATATTTTATAAATACAAGATGATAGCGGTGTATCAGCATCAAAGTCAATACCACCTTCCTCCAAGTCCATAAATCTATAACCATAGGGAACAAAATCTACTGATAATGTCTTAGTATATTCTGTATAATCATAAGGACCATCATTATTTTCTTGTTCTAAGACGGAATTATAGACAGTACTTACGCCCAACAAATCTGCAAGTCTAGGAGAAACAACTTCGCCATAAACTGCCATACTTCCACTATATTGTCTTATCTCTTTTATAAAGCAATAAACATATTGTGGAATATATTTATCTTTGCTAACAAGGTCATTTAAATAAGTGCAATATGAGGATTTTCCTGTTTTTAATCGTCTAAAAAGTTCTGCAAAAAATTGACTATCTTTAGGGGTTTTCCCTAGAGTTTCATTATTAAATTTTCTTTTTTTAAATGCCTTAGTGTTATCGTCTAAAACTTTAATTGTTTTTCCAAGTGTGCCACCAACTATTTCTTGATTTACTTCCGATTCAAAATCGGTTAATCTGTTTTTAAATTCTTTTTCTTCCATTTTTTACTCCATAATTTTAAAAAGAATAAATTATAAAATAAAATTCTAATGTTCGTGTGTTGAAAACATATTAATGTCATTATAAGCGCGAGTCATAGTATTAATATTGCTTTTTACCAAATCATAATTATCTTGTAAATCTGGCTTATCTGAAATATCCATGGTATCCTGCATACAATGTTTTAATTGCCTACTCATCAATAATTTATTTGATTTTATTATAAAATCTTTTAACAAATCAGGATAAAGTTTATTAATGTAAGCAATACTTTTTCTAACTTTGTACATTTGCTCAGAATTTGATGTCAATTCCTCCGAAAAGCAACCTTCCATATCAAAAACTGGAGAAAGTCTAAAATCTCCCGTTTCACTATTATAGAAAATGCCATAATTATTAACATCACAATCACAATCACCACAGAGACAACTTCTAAATAGATATTGAAGGCAAAAATCTTTTAAAAATTTATCCATTCTCTCTGGAGTGACTTTTAATCCATATTTTTCTGCAATTTTAGGCATTTCTAATTTAATTGTATCTATAAAATTTGCAATTTGTGTTCTTCCTCCGCAATCACTAAAACCCATTTCTTCTAAGTTTTCTACTTCGTATCCTTCTGGAACAAAATCTACTGACATTAGGTTCTGACCTTCTAGTCCCAGTTTTTGTTTTGCAGTTTTATTAAATCCGCAAGGTGCTATTGTATATACAACCGGTATTTTTAACAAATTAGCAAGACGCGAACCAACAACTTCGGCATAAAGCCAAATATCCTCTGGTATTTCTTTAATCATAACACTTACAAATTTGGGAACATAAATATCGTTTTTATCTCGAGGTTTGCCATTATCATCTAGAAATAGGTCATTTAAATAAGTCTGATATGAACTCTGTCCAGACATAAGACTCTCATAAAGTTCTCTAAAAAACACACTATCAACTATTTCTTTTTTAGATGATTGTAACTCTTCATTATTTTCATCGCTAAGGACTTTATTATCATTAATTCTTACAAAAAATTTTTTCTCGGAACCGCCAATTTCTTTTTTTGTAAGTGGATTTGAATAATATTCGTATCTTTTTTGTAGGTCTTTAAGTCTCATATTCCCTCCTTTTTTATTATATCACAAATTTAGAAATTATTAATTAATTTCTAGTGATTGCTTTGTATTTGCCAACAAAGAATTGTAAACTCCATTAACCTTCTTTAAATTTTCACTTACAATAATGTTGGCTCTGTTTGCAAAAGAAAGTGTTGGGCTAAATTCATATATTATTGTTTTAATTTTTTCTAATTTTTCTTTAGTTATCCCCAATGTTTTTATAGCCAAATTCGTTTGCTCTGGCCAATTCTCAAGTAAATAACGGAAATTATTTTCAATAAAATTGTT
>JBJEXU010000265.1:0-5053 GCA_051886095.1 Christensenellales bacterium
TTCATTAATTGAGTTTGGAGCATTTTTTAAATTATCAACAGTAAGATTTTCAGTAATTTTAGACTTAGCATAATTCATTCCAGTACCAGCTAAAGACATTACTGCTCCAACTGCTGCTCCTGCAGGTTGTCCACCACTAGCAATAAACCCTTGAGCAGCGCTACCAACAACACCCATTACTCCTTGAGCAATATCGAAACCTCTATTGACTGAATTTTGTAAGAAAAAATTCTTGTTGTTTGCCAACATACTCTTATATGGATCCGTTTCAATAATTAGCGAACTATCATCCGAGTTAACAAAACCCGTTAAATTCTCACTTGCTTCTGTTTTGTAAATACAATAATCATTGTTTTTAAACACTCGTATATATTTTTTAGTTATATCTGGAGTAAGCGCTTCGGTATATCTAAGCTGAATTATTCCATCAACTCCTAATTTTAAAATATCATAATCAGCGCCATTTTGAGTATTGTCACTAATTTTTAAAGACATATAATCGCTATTATACAATTTGGGATTAAATTTTACATTTTTGTCTGAACCTACAATGTCTTCTTTTGTAAAAAAGGCATTTTGCCCATAATCATAATTAATGCTAATTGTGATATTCATTTGTTGAGATACATAAAAATATGCATTTGAATAATCAGATTCGGCTCTAACCCCATATACTCCACTAAATCCATTAGTAGGTTTAAATATATTTACTGTCTGAATTTTATCATCATCAGATATGTATATGTATGAACTAATTGTAGTATTTGTTGCTGATATAATTAAATCATTGTCTTCTATTGCCCATCCACTTGCACCTATTGTAGATATATCAAAAGGTGGAACAATAGAAAACTTTATTGCATAAATATTGTCTGCAGAATTTTTATTAATAAACGAGTCGATTGCAGATTTATCAAAATTTAAGACAATACTACCATTTCTCATTTTTATTGTATTAGACGTTTTATAAACAGGAACACACAAGCATGGCAATGTGTTATACATAGAATCATAATAACCATTGTCTTTTGAAGTATAACTCGTATATTTTAGTCCAGAAAAAGCATATCTAGCAGAGGCAGAAGAATTATTAGATTCTGCCATATTGTAAACATGTCTACCATTTATATATAGATAAATCCACCCCAGCACATTGTTTTTATACCAATTGTCTAAAGCTGTTTGATAAGTTTTTACTAAACTTACAACATCTCTTTTTATCAATCTCTTTTCTACGTTTTGTATACTTTCTCTTTCAAATAGAGGACTATTTTCTAATGTATTGAATCTAAAACCCGTACCATCTTTGACAAATCTATTTAAACAAGCTTTAGATATAAAACAATCAGAAAACTTAATATTAGAGTCAAAATAATAAGTTTGCAGAGTATCTTGTTTTAGGTCAAATACTACTTGGTTATTAGCTCCAATATCTGCATTTTGAACTTCGTAATAGTAATAATACAATGGCTTTCCATCTTTATTTAAAGAACGAATTACCGCATAATTTTTTGAAAGTATTGAGTTAGTATCTAACCCCAATTCGTTTATATATGTTTGTTTGGTTATTAACAAACTATTAATGTTAGGTGTAAATGTCTTTGTAAATGGAATTCCACCATTATTAATCTTATCTAAATACCACTTGTGCTGTTCTTCTTGACTTTCAAAGTACCTAGTATTTATACTTCCACAAAAATGATTGTCTATAAGCGCCATCTCATAAATCGTCTCATTGTCGTCATATTCAGAATATTCAATCACAAAATTAAATCTAACAACAACGGAGTTACCTTCACCTGCTCGTACATCTAGGTCACCAGATTTAGGGATTCTAAAAGAAAAAATGGCTCTACCTTCAGCAATGCTAATGGGCACACCATTTAATGCCTTAATAACCTTATTTACAATCTCAGTTACATCTTCTCCCCTAGAAAATCCACTCATTACAGACACAACCATTTCCACTTCGTATTGGCCATTAATGTTAATATAATTCATTTTGGAGTTTACATAGTTTTCTCCAACTTGTTTTAAAATACCATTAATCTTCCTGGCATCTTCGCCTTCGATGTGTCCTGCACCATTATGTATCTTAAACTCTTCATCGTATTCTTTGCCTATTTCATTAAGTTTATTTGTTAGATAAGTAGCAATATTAATATTACTTAACATTCAATTTCTCCTTAGATATCTTCTTTAACTGAATATAATAAAAACTTTGTTTTCTAGGTGTGAAAATATTTTTCTCAATTATTTTTTCTGTTAGCCAATAATTATTTTCAAATTGTAGCAATTCATCTATGTCTACAACACATTTATATTCTTTTTCTTTGCTATCGTAGTAACAATCAGTTGTTTCGACTATTTTATAATCTCCACCATTTGTAAGACTTGTAAGAATTTTATTTTTGCTCTTTTCATATTCTCCTATTTCCTTAATTTGAATAGGCGTTTTCAAAGCAACATAATTGGTCTTGTTATACTCAACAATTTCCGAGTTAATTTCTTCTTCCTTGTTATAGTTATATTTCTTATATAATTTACTCCACAATCCTAACCAACCAAAAGGAAGTCTTTTCTCTACTTTTTTCATATATTCTCCACTTAAAACTTATTTTTATCTATAATTATCTTATTAGGAATTGCAAACCACTTAGTAAGCCCAAGCGTTTCTAGAGTTCTAATTGTTTCTTTTGAAATATCACTAATATCTCTATATTGGTCTTGAGGTTTTATATCTCCTTGCTGAACACCATTCTCTAAATTTATGCCACTATATCTTGCAGAATCACCAACTTCACAAATATACCTTGCCTGTTCTGCTAAGGCTTCTTCAAATTGATTTCTCATTGCATATTGACTAGGATAAATTGTTTTCGGAGCAGTTGCAATCCTATACATTTGAACTTCATATAGTCTAAATCCGCTTTTATATTGAATGTAATCATAAACTTTTTTACTGGTTTTTTCTATCAATTCTTGTATTTTATTTGGACTACTAGAAACATATAAATTTTCTGCATCAATACCATATTTATTCAAACCTTCTGGTGTTAAAAAATATCTATGTAATAATGGATTGTATACCATATATTGAGTATCGCAAGGAAATAAATTATTTTCGCCTTCGAAATCTTCTGGGTCATTATAAAATGGAATGTCTGATTTTTTCATAATTTCTCTCCTTAATTTTTGCAAATTGATTTCACAGTATCACAAATTTTATTAGTATTAATTTTTTCAAAAAGCCTGTCTGTGATTTTGTTTACAAATTTTGTAATAAATTTTAATTCCATAATTTTCTCCATTTTTTTATAAAAAGTGTTGATATTTTTATTTTAATAGTGTATAATAATAGTAAGAAATCGCAACTTAGAGCTTCGTGCTCCGTTTGGTTGCGATTTTTTTATTGCTATTTAAAAGTTACTTCATAAACATATTGCTTATCGCCTTTATCCCTAACATTGATGACAACATCATATTTATCATCTCCAACTTGAACATCTTTTTTAAAATAATGCCAATCTTTAACGCCCTTATGTTGTCTAGTGTTCTTGCCTATCTCTTTTTTACTATAAGCATAAGTTGAATCTTTAATAAATTGTGGCAATTCCTTTATGTTATTCAATTTAAAAGTAAAGCCTTTATGTGTTGAATTGCCCCTTGTATATAAATTCTTTTCAGCAGAATATTTATCAAAAGCTGCAAGAATTTTTTTATCGTTAATCTCTAACTCTACAGGTTGAAAGTTTTTAATTAAATCAACTAATTCTTTTAACTTAATTTTCTTTAATTCATTTAAAGTTTGAACAAGTTTTGTAATTTGTTCTTTTTTGTTGTTGTCAATTTCTTCTTTTTTCAAGTTGTCTTTGCCATTTAATTCATTAAACTTTTTCACGCACTCAGTTGGTGTCATATCACTAGTATCAACACCATGTTCTTTAAGTGTAGAATAAACCATAGCCATAAAAGTATTAGACATTTGTTCCCCCTATTAGTCTTGCTTGCTGAGATGTTGTATTGGAATTAAAACTTTCTCCCCTAGACATAATTCTTGTGTTTACTCTTTCTAAATACGAGTCTTTACTGGCTTTTTGCCAAGCAGACTTATTAACATTTCCTTTCCTATCTTGATATGGTATAGAACCAGGCAGAGTTCTCATGTCTCTTCCTTCAATCGATTTAATACCTATGCCTATTTGAGATAGCCTTTGAGCTTCATTTTGAGCCATTTGACTATCCGCCCCACTAGTACGCATTATTGTAAACATTGTGTTATATGTCTTCCCAGTAAACTTATTAGTTACTGGGGCAACTACATTTTGTCCTGTTCTATAGTTATCTCCACCCCAATAGACATATTGCTTACCACTAGGGTTGTGGCCATAACCACCATAATACAACCTCATAATTTTCTCCTTATTGGTGTTGGTACTCAGATTTGAACTGAGAAAATCAAGATTTTAAGTCCTGTGCGTCTGCCGTTTCGCCATACCAACATAAAAAGCCGAGGTTTCTCGGCTTGGTTTTTTAACTTCTATGCTGCAACAATTTTAGCAATAGCAAGTGCTGGATTAGTAATGCCACCACCTGTAATAGCCTCAATCTGTGCGTAAGAACCAAAAAAGTCTATTGCATTTACCATTCTTAAACCAAGAATGTCACAAGCGATAGCAAACGAATCGTGGTCATAAATTATGTACTCACAATTCAATGCATCTCCAGTATTTGCTGGAGCATTACCATCTACTGGTACGGTTGTTGGTGTTCCGTCTCCAATTAAATTTGAAGTAAACACATTCATACCATATAGTCTGCCGATTTTACCAGTTTTAAGAATTTCTTCGTTAGTTTCTGGAATGAAAGCATTACCTGCTTTGATTGCATTCTCTAAGAACAAATTCTCCATTTCTGGACTTATGATAAGTACATCTGCAACTCCACCATTATTTCTAATTTGTTTTCTATCTGCTAAAATAGAAGAAATTAAGGTGTCTAGAGTTGTATCTTTAGTTGTATTGGCACTTCTTGTAGCCCCACCAATATTAAC
>JBJEXU010000266.1:0-4975 GCA_051886095.1 Christensenellales bacterium
ATCTAAATATAAAAGATAAGGCAGAACTTGATAGTTTAATCTCAAAAATAAAACAAATGAATATCGCTATAGATGTTTATAGGACGACGCAATGATAACTATAACTACAACTAATGAAAAACTTAATGACGAATTAAGTCTTGTATTAAAATTATTTTATACTTCGCAAGATATTGAAGAAAAAAATATTGAATTTAATGTAACCCAGCAAATCAATAATTTAGATATTCATACCGAATGTTCTTGTTCTATTAATGATTTAATTATAACTAGAAATGATAAGATTAGAGTAATAAAATTTCCCGATAGATTTAAGAAAAGATATGCAAAACTTGCTTTATTTGAGATGTTGCAGAATATTTTTCCTAATAAAATTTTGCCTTGGGGAAGCCTCACTGGAATTAGACCAACTAAACTTTACTATGAATTAATTAAAGAACTAAATGGCGATTATATGAAAGCATATAATGAATTAATTGATGAATTTAAAGTTACTCCACCTAAAGCACAACTTGTAAAGGAAATTATAAAAAATCAGAAAAATATTATAAAAAATGATAATTTAGTTGATTTGTATATTAACATTCCTTTTTGTCCTTCAAAATGTTATTATTGTTCGTTCATATCTGCTCCAATAGATAAATGTAGAGATGAGTTAGAGCCTTATCTTAATGCACTTATTAAAGAAATTGACGCTACAAAACAATTAATTTTAGATAAAAATTACATTGTTAAATCTATCTATATTGGTGGGGGAACTCCATCAATACTTAGTCCTGAGCAATTAGATAGATTACTTTCTAATATTGATTATAATGTTTCAGAGTTTACTGTAGAATGTGGTAGACCAGATACTATAACTAAAGAAAAATTAGATGTACTTTCTAGACATAATGTAACTAGAATCAGTATTAATCCTCAGACTTTTTGCAATAAAACCCTAAAAGAAATTGGTCGTAATCATACTGCGCAAGATATAATTTCAGCATATAAACTTGCCCTTAACTATAATTTCTCTATCAATATGGATTTAATTGCAGGTCTTGGAAATGAAACCTTGTTGACTTTCAAAAAAAGCCTTAACAAAGCAATAGAATGTGCTCCAGATAATATTACTGTTCATACACTTAGTATAAAAAGAGGCAGTGAATTAAAAACTGATGGTGGAGATACATCTACTGAGGATATGGTTAAAAAAATGATAGATTATTCATATCCAACTCTTATTAATGCTGGTTATAAACCATATTATATGTACAAACAAAAAAATATGTTAGGAAACCTTGAAAATATAGGTTATTTTAGAGATAAACCGTCAATTTTTAATATAGATAGTATGGAAGAATTTGCATCTATTATTGCTTGTGGTGCTAATGCTATTTCTAAAAGATATTATTCGCTTGAAAATAAAATCGAAAGATTTGCTAATTTAAAAAACATACAAGAATATATAAATAGAATTGATGAAATGATTGAGAAAAAAATTAAATTATTTAGTTAAAAGTTTTTTTTAAAATTCTCAAAATTATAAGAAAAAAATTACAAAAAGTGGTTTACAATAAGATATTTATTTGTTATACTCTTTTTGTACCTAAAACTAGGTTTTTTCTGTTTCTCCATAGATTTGACTTGGTTTTTGGAATAAATATATATAAAGGAGAATATTTTATGATTTCTAAAGAGAAAAAACAAGAAGTTATTAAGGCTTATGCTACTAAAGAAGGCGATACCGGTTCTTGCGAAGTTCAAATTGCTATTCTTTCTGCTAGAATTAGAGAATTAACTGAACATTTAAAAAAGAACCCTAATGATAACCATTCTCGTAGAGGTCTTTTGAAATTGGTTAACCATAGAAAGAATTTACTTAACTATATGGAAAGAACTAATCTTGAAGGCTATAGAGCATTAAAGCAAAAGTTAAATATTAGATAATTTAACTGCATTTTTAAGCGAAAGAACCTACTTTCGCTTTTTTGAAATAAAGGAGAAGAAATGAAAGATTTTAAAGAATTTAAGACAGAAATTGGTGGAAAAGAAGTAACAGTTGAAATTGGTAAATATGCATTCCAAACCAATGGACATTGTATTGTTAAATGTGGAGATACAATGGTTATGGTTAATACTTGTATGAGCAAAGAACCTAGACCTGGTCAGGATTTCTTTCCGCTAAGTGTTGATTTTGAAGAAAAACTTTATGCCGTTGGTAAAATCCCTGGTGGTTTTAAGAAAAGAGAAGGTAGACCTACAGACCAAGCAATTCTTACATCTAGGCTTATTGATAGACCTTTAAGACCTTTATTCCCTAAAGGATTTTTTAATGATGTAACTGTAGTTGCAACCCCACTTAGCGTAGATAATAATGTTGCTCCTGAACCTCTTGCAATGTTTGCTAGTTCTATTGCTCTTACTATTAGTGATATTCCTTTCGCTGGTCCAACTGGTAGTTGTCAAGTGGCTTATATTGATGGCAAATATATTGTTAATCCAAACAAAGAACAACAAGATGCATCTTTAATGGATTTGAAAGTTGCAGGAACTAAAGACGCTATTCTTATGGTTGAGGCAGGTGCTAAAGAAGTATCAGAAGAGGAAATGCTTCAAGGTATTTTATTTGCTCACGAAGAGATTAAGAAACAAGTTGCTTTCCAAGAAATGATTGCTAAAGAATTGGGTGTTAAAAAGAACGAAAACATACCTTATTATGTAATTGACGAAAATCTTGAAAAAGATGTTAAAGAATATGGCTATCCAATTATGGTTAAAGTAATGGAGCATTTTGATAGACACGAAAGAGATGCTGCTGAAGAGGTTGCAAATGCAGAAATTCTTGAACATTTTGCAGAAACATATCCTGATAGCCAAAGACAAATCTTAGATGTTCTTTATAAAGTAAAGAAAGAAATTATGCGTACTAAGATACTTGAAGAAGGCGTTAGACCAGATGGTAGAAAACTAAACGAAATCAGACCAATTTGGTGTGAAGCAGGAATTTTACCTAGAGTTCACGGTAGTGCAGTATTTACAAGAGGTGAGACTCAAGTTATGACCACTTGTACTCTTGGAAGTCTTAGAGATACTCAGATTTTAGATGGTCTTGATGATGAAGAAGAGAAAAGATATATGCATCATTATAATTTCCCTGCATATTCTACAGGGGAAGCAAAACCTTTGAAATCTGCTGGCAGAAGAGAAATCGGTCACGGTGCACTTGCTGAAAGGTCGTTGGTTCCAGTTCTTCCAAGTGAAGAAGAGTTCCCTTATGCAATTAGAACCGTAAGCGAGGTTCTTAGCAGTAATGGTTCAACTTCTCAAGCATCAGTATGTGGTAGTACACTTGCTCTTATGGACGCTGGTGTTCCAATTAAAGCACCTGTTGCTGGTTGCGCTATGGGACTTATTAAAGATGAAAAATCCGGAAAAGTAGCCATTTTAACTGATATACAAGGTCTTGAAGATTTCCTTGGGGATATGGACTTTAAGGTAGCAGGCACTACTAAAGGTATTACCGCTATTCAGATGGATATTAAGATTAAAGGAATTGACGAGAAAATTCTTAGAGAGGCTCTATCTAGGGCTAGAGAGGGTAGATTATTTATTCTAGACAAGATGAATGCAGTTCTTTCTCAACCTAGAGACCATTTAAGCCCATTTGCACCTAAAATTATTTCGTTTAACATTAACCCTGACAAAATTAAAGATGTTATTGGTTCTTCAGGCAAAATGATTAACAAAATTATTGATGAAACTGGTGTTAAAATCGACATTGAAGATAATGGTCTTGTTATGATTTGTGGTGTTGATGCTGAAAAATCTGAAAGAGCAAAACAAATTATTTTATCAATTGCTGAAGATGTTCAAGTAGGTAAGATTTATACTGGTAAAGTTGTAAGAATACTTAATTTTGGTGCTTTTGTCGAAATCGGTTATAACAAAGAAGGTATGATACACATTTCTAAACTTTCAAGTAAGAGAGTTGAGAAGGTAGAAGATGTTGTTAATATTGGTGATATGGTCGAGGTTGAATGCATTAAAGTTAATGACGGCAAAATTGATTTAAAACTTGTTGGAACTTATAAAGAATAATATTTAAATAATTTTATTTAGCACAATAATTTATTATTGTGCTTTTTATTTTTTTATTTTATATTATAAAATTTGTTGACAGTTCAACAACTCTATGATAACATATTTTAGTAAGTTGTTGAAAATTCAACAAATGGAGCAATTATTTATGGAGAATAGGTATAATAAATTTACTCTGCTCATAAGTGTAATAAATAGAAGTATAAATAAAATTAAATCGGAAGAAATGAGTAAGTTTGGTTTAAAGAGTTATCACGTTTCCTGTTTATTTTATTTATATAAAAATCTTGATTGTGGGCTAACTGCTAGTGAACTATGTGCTTTGTGTGAAGAAGATAAGGGTACGATTTCTAGGTCGCTTAATTATCTTGAGAATTATGGATACATAATCTGCAAGGAAGATAACTCAAAGAAAAAATATAGAGCAAAATTGCATTTAACACAACAAGGTAGAAAAATAGCACAGAAAATTACTCAAATTACTGATGAAGCAGTAGAAAAAGGTAGTTGTGGAATTACAGAAGAAGAAAGAGTGATTATGTATAAATCACTTGATATTATTTCAGATAACTTAAAAAAAATTTGTGAAAAATATGGAGATGAAAATGGCAACTAAAATTATTATAGATTCAGCATCAGATATTGATAAGGAAGAAGCAGATAAACTTGGAGTAATATTACTTCCAATAGAAGTTTCTTTTGATAATGAAAATTATTTAGATGGTTTTAATATTACTAAAGAGGAATTCTATGACAAACTAGTTAAATCAACTAATTTGCCTAAAACAAGTCAAATCAGTCCTTTAAGATATAGGGAAGTATTTGAAGAAGTAGTTAATAATGGTGATGAAGCGGTAGTTTTCCAGCGCCTCATTGAGCCACTCCACCATGA
>JBJEXU010000267.1:0-18930 GCA_051886095.1 Christensenellales bacterium
CGTTCCGCGCCAAGCTGAAGGATCTTGCCGAAGTGCGTCCTCCCGTGCCCATCACAACATCTGCTAAAAACCAGTCCCCCTCTACCGATGAAATATAATTACTTCCAATAGTATTACACATTGAATGATAACCTTCTGTATAAGATATTAAAGCATTTTTTCTAAGTACCCTATCTTCGCTTTCAAGAAGTTCGCTGTAATTATGTTGATTGACTTCGTGTTTTTTATTTTTACTATCAAGAGCGTCTTTAAATTTAAGGTCAAGATTATCTATATTATCAAAAACATCAGAATATCCACCAAGACTTCTCGATGCCCTGCTAATAATCTCTTCCTCTTTCTCAGATAGTATATGTTCTTTGTTCCTTAAGAAATTATCAAGCGCTAGTCTATAATTTGCAAACCTTTCATCGGCCATTAATTTTCTTATATATTTCTCACCACAACTTAATAGTTCGCTTTCTTCAAATGCACCCGCACAAGAGATTTTCTTATCAATATTCGAAACAACACCATCAAGTTCTAGAAACTTTGTATTAGACAAATCTTCGGATAGTTTTAAAGCAATATATACACCTATTCTTTCGTTTAACTTGGAAATTTCAGTTAACAATTCAAAAAACTCTAGGCACAAATTTACCTTCTTTAATTTCCCTTTGTAACTAGCAACTTTATCGGGATATGTTTTTAATCTATCTATATCCTTCATTAACAATTCATCATTTTCATAAATGTCTTTCAAATTCCACTTATATTTCTCTTCAATTTGACTTCTTTTTTTCATTTCTCACTCCAATTATCTTTTTATTATTATTCTTAAGTATTAGCATATTGTTAACAAATTTTGTTTAAACTAAATTTACATATATATTTTACTTTTTGTTAAAAACTTCTGTCAAGAAAATATGCACCTAAAAACACATAAAAGTATATTGACAATGTGAGAATTATGTATTAAAATTAGATTAATAAAAGATAATTCGGAGGTTAGAACCAATGGGAAGAAAAGCACTAAATATTATTATAGGAATAGTATTAAGTTTTATTGTAATATTTTTCGCAGGTTCTTTCGCTTATGAGAGATATATAATTCAAAAGAGTGATAGCAATTATGAAGATAGTTTACAAGGTGATTTAGACGAAGCCTCTAAAGACAATCAAAGCGGACAAACCAGCGAGGAATCTAAAAACTAATTAATTCTTATTTAATAACAAAGACACCACAAATATGCGGTGTCTTTTTATTATTCAATAATTTGAAACAAACTTTATTAAAACTTATAAATTTCTTTAAATTTATCAAAAGCCAAAAGAATTTCTTTGCCTTTAATTTTATTAAGTTGGTTAGGTTCGTTATTAATATATTCTGAAATTTCGGAAGCAAACTCACTTCTACGAATTACTTCAAGAGTCATTCTACTTGCAAGTTCCTTATCTGTTAGTTTCAATTTTTTAAGATTAGGAAGTTTATCTGATTTTACACAAAAATAGATTAAATCAGAAAGTCTATTTTTCCCCGTTCCTTTATAATCTCTTGTATAATATCTAACTTCATAAAAAGGTTCAACACTATCTTTGCTGTCTAGTTCTATTCCGGTCTCATTAAAAATAATATTAGCCACGGCATTAATTAAATCTTCACCCTCTTTAATATTGCCACCAATCAACTGAAATCCATCATCATTATAACCTATCAAAATATTATTTTTACTAGAAATAATAAAAACTTTCACCCTTGTAACAACTTCGTCAATCTCGTCATCTTTAAGGTTGTCATCATTATACTTTACTATTTCAATCATTTTTCTTCCCCTAATAATTTTATTCAAAATAAAGTTTAAAATTAAAGTTTTGGCAATGCGTGAAGAGTTCTAAGGTCATTAACCATATCTACTCTAAATTCTTGAAGTACATTCTCTACCTCTATAAGCGGAGTGGAGAAAATTTTATCATTCTTCACACCTAGAGCAAGATTAGTCATATCTTGCATAAGTAATTGTACTGCTAAAACTCCCCATCTTACACCAAGCATTCTATCGTAGTAAGTAGGAACGCCTCCCCTCTGAATGTATCCAAGTTCAATTCCTCTTGCAGTAATATGAAGTTGAGATTGAATTTCATAAACAACCTCGTCCATATCTAGTTTAGAGCCCTCACTCATTAGCACAACTGGAGATTTAACACCGTGAGAAATTGAATTTTTTAAATCATCAATAATTTGTTCAATAGAGTACTCAATCTCGTTAACTGCTAAACTATCCGCCTCAACTGCTACCGCAGTATGAAGTGCTATATCTCCACAATGTCTACCCATACATTTAAAGACTACTGCTCTATCATTAGCATACATTGTTTGTTTGATATCTGTAACAGTATTAACCGCTTGCTGAACCGCTGTATCAAAACCAAGCGATCTTTCCGTATAGAATAAATCATTATCTATGGTACTAGGAATACCTATTACATTTATTCCAGCATTAACAAGGTCTCTTGCTCCTCTAAAAGAGCCATTTCCCCCAAGAACAATTAGCCCTTCAACATTATTAAGCCACAAATTCTCAATCGCTTTTCTAAAGCCCTTCTCTGTCATAAATTCCGGGCTACGACTAGTTTTAATAATAGTGCCGGCAATAGTTTCAATATTTGCAACATCAAGTTTGCTTAGAGGTCTTACATCGTTTTCTATTAATCCTTGATAACCCCTATTAATTCCTAATAATTCTAAGTGATTGCTATCGCAAGCATCAACAACTGCTTTAATACAAGCGTTCATTCCCTGACAATCACCACCACTACAAAGTATTGCAATTCGTTTCATATTCTTTTCCTTTTTATTCTATCTTATAATGCTAATTTAACACTAGCATTTACATATTATTTTAATTCTAAAATAAATTAATCTTAAACTTAATTTAACACAAATTTTATATTAAACCAAATAAAATTTATAATTTCCAAAATTTTAAATAACTTTAATATAATCATCTTCTATATACGCGTGTAATTCGTTAATTAAGAAACCTTTAGGATTTACTTTAATTCCCAGTTGAAAAGGCTTATTTTGTACACTACATTTTACAATTACAGGACTATCACCCGGATATGATTTTAGTAACGAATAAATCTCTTTAGACAATTCTTGATTGGTTAAATCGTACATTAAATATAATTTAGGTATTTGCTTTTTCTCTTCTTTCTCGGTAGTATTAGATACAATATTCTTATCTTCTATTTTACTAATACTCTCTACTCTTACTATTACTCCCTTATCGTTAATACTTAACTTGCCTTTAATCTTAACTATATTATCTACAAGTAAAATATCTTTATTCATAGCAAATATTTTAGAGAATAGCATTGCATCAAATGAGCCATACAAATCTTCTATTTTTATAATAGCCATTTCGCTACCATCACGCTTGGAATAAACCTTCTTCATCTCAGTTATTATTCCACCGCAAGTCACATCCATATTATCTGTAAGACCATCATACGCATTTTCAACATCATATTCTTCTTGCATATCATCCATTGTTTCTTCTTTTTGTAACATTCCACCATTAAAGTTAAATGTTTTCATTTCATCTACATAATTAGCAAGTGGGTGACCAGACACATAAATGCCCGCAACTTCCTTCTCTAGTTTTAACTTGACCTGGTCAAAATACTCAGGAATATCCGGCATAGTAATTATATTAGTTTTATCATCTTTAAGAACATCGCCAAATAGACTAAATTGACCTGACGCAATATGTTTTCTATCTGAAATTGCCTTCTCAATAATTTGGGGATATACCCTCATCATTTGACTTCTTTTTGCACCAAAGCAATCAAAAGCACCAGATAAAATTAAACTTTCTACGCATCTTTTGTTAAGTAAAGATGTATCAAGTCTATTTACGAAATCGTTAAGATCTTTATAGTCACCATTATTCTTCCTTTCGGCAATAATTTGTTCTACTACATTAA
The DNA here is from genome assembly GCA_051886095.1 of Christensenellales bacterium. Lineage (GTDB taxonomy): Bacteria > Bacillota > Clostridia > Christensenellales > UBA1242 > UBA11490. The sequence continues at coordinate 3,970 of JBJEXU010000267.1, forward strand.
CTCCTACATTCTTAAGTGCGGCAATTCCAAATCTTATTTGGTTATTCTTAACGGTAAAATAAGTATCCGACTTATTAATATCTGGAGGAAGAACCTCTATTTTCTCTTCTTTGGCATAAGTAATGTAATTTTTAATTTCATCTGCGTTAGTAATTCTATTATTAATAACCGCAGTTAAAAATTCTGCTTCGTAATAACACTTTAAATATGCCGTCTGATATGTTACTAAGCTATATGCAGCAGCGTGAGATTTGTTAAAAGCATATTTCGCAAAATCTTCCATTTCTGCCCATACTGAAGATGCTATATCTTCGGGAACACCCCTTTTAACAGCGCCATCAATGGCAGTATTTAATTTGCCGTCTTTATCAACAAACTCCTCTCTACCATATAGAAATACAGCCTTTTCTTTCTGCATTTTCTCAACTTGTTTCTTACCCATCATTCTTCTAACCATATCGGCTTGACCTAGGGTATATCCCGCCATATCTTGAACAATTCTCATAACTTGCTCTTGATATACAATACAACCATAAGTAGGTTTAAGTATTGGTTCAAGGATTGGGTGTGCATATGTTACTTTGTCAGGATTGTGTTTATTAAATACGAACCTAGGTATTGCATTCATAGGTCCCGGTCTATACATAGAAACTGCAGCGACAATATCTTCAATACAAGTTGGTCTTAGTTCCTTCATAAAATTCTGGAAACCGCCACTTTCAATTTGGAAGATTGCCTTTGTATTACCACTAGCTATAAGTTTAAATACTTCTGGGTCATCATAATTACTATGCTCAAAATCTATATCTACTCCATAATTTTCTTTAACATATTGTATACACATTCGAATATCGGATAAGTTTCTAAGCCCTAGAAAGTCCATCTTTAAATGCCCCAAGTGTTCCATTTCAACACCCGTATATTGGGTGGTAATATCATCACCATTTCTAGATTCGGGGATAAACTTTTCTAGGTTATCCTTACCTATAATAACTCCACAGGCGTGTGTACTAGTTTGCCTTGGTGCGTCCTCAAGTTTCATTGCAATATCAACAACTTTTTTAACATCGGGGTTCTCGTTATACATTGCAACAAGTTCGGGAACAGAATAATCTACACCATAATCTTTAGCACCCTCTTTAGGCTTCCAGAATCCAAAAGATTTCATAAGAATGCAAGGTCTTTTAATTTCTATTTCCTTGCCATCTTTGACAACTTTATTCGGCATCGCCTTTGTTATAGCATCAAGTTCGCTATAAGGTACTTTCATTGCTCTACCGACATCTTTAATAGCATTTTTTGCCGCCATTGTTCCGAAAGTTATAATTTTAGCAACTCTATTTTCTCCATATTTTTCTCTAACATATCCTATAACTTCTTGTCTTCTACAATCTTCAAAGTCAACGTCAAAATCAGGTGCAGATACTCTTTCAGTATGCAAAAATCTCTCAAAAAGAAGGTCAAATTTTAATGGGTCAATATTAGTAATTCCAATTAAATATGCAACAATAGAACCAGCACCACTACCTCTGCCAGGTCCTACCGAAATTCCCATATTTCTAGCAGCATTAATATAATCCCAAACTATAAGGAAGTATTCAACAAAGCCTTGTTTGGTGATAACTCCCAGCTCTCTTTCAATTCTTTCTCTAATAACATCTGTATATTCGCCATATTTCTTTTTAACACCTTCATCTATGAGTTTTCGCAAATATACAAGCGGTTCTTCACCAGTAACAGGTTCATATTTAGGAAACAAATAATGTCCATATGTAAATTTATAATTGCATTTCTCTGCAATCTCAAGAGTATTAGCAAGGGCTTCAGGGTGGTCGGGAAATAGTTCCGCCATCTCATCACCCGTTCTTAAATAAAACTCATCGCCCGGCAATTTTAATCTATCGGGGTCATCAACAGTTTTGCCCATTTGCACACACATAAGAACATCTTGCATTTCGGCATCTTCTTTATTAATGTAATGCACATCATTCGTTGCAACTAATTTAATATCAAATTTTTTAGCATATTCAAAAAGTTTAGCATTAACTTCAATTTGTTCGGGCAAGTGATGGTTCTGAACTTCTAGATAGAAATCATCACCAAATAAATCTTTAAACCATTTTACTAGTCTTTCCGCTTCATCAAAGTTTCGAGAAAGAATTGCCTGAGGAATATCCCCCGCCAAACAAGCCGATAAACACACAACACCCTCGTGATATTTTTCTAGTGTCTTATAATCAATTCTTGGTTTGTAATAAAATCCGTCTTTAAAAGCAATAGTATTAAGCATACAAATATTATTGTATCCCGTTTCGTTCTTAGCAAGAAGAACTAAGTGTGCATATTTGCTTTTGCCATTTTTAACATATAGGTCATTTGCCACATAAAATTCACAGCCAAAAATTGGTTTAATATCATTATCCCTACAAGCATCATAGAACTTAACCGCACCATACATATTCCCGTGGTCGGTTATAGCAAGGGCAGGCATTCCCAATTCTTTGGCTCTTTTAGTTACTTGGTCGATTCTTGCAATTCCATCTAGTAAACTATATTCGGTATGAACGTGCAAATGAACAAAGTCTGTCATTGTAAATCTCCTGTTTTTTTATTTATAAACTCAATACTATAAGGTATTTATTCTAAATTTATCTTTTTCAATTTTATCCGCTATTTGTAAAATTTTAGCAAATCTATGGTTAATTCCACTCTTAGTTAGTTTCTGCGTACTTAAATTCCTTAGTTCTTCAAGGGAAGCCTCGGGATTAGCAAGTCTAAGCAAAGCAAGTTCCATAAGCCCCTCATTTAATGCCTCAAGTCCCATATTTTCTTGAATTGTTTTAATTGCCTTTAATTGTTTTACCGAAGCATTAACGGTTTTATTTAAATTAGCATTTAAACAATTCGTTTGCCTATTAACATTATTTCTAAGTTCCCTTATTGCCGCTTCGTTTTGTAAAGATAATACCGCCTTATTTGCACCAACAAGAGCAAGAGCATCACAAATTAACTGATATTCTTTAATATAAACAATAGGTGTATTTTTCCTAATAGTTATTTTTGCTGGGATTTCAAAATAATCAAGTAATTTAACGAAATCTTCTGCTATTTTTTCAAAGTTAAATACAAATTCAAGATGATATCCCGAATTACTTTTACCATTATCATAATTTTTAATAATAATATTACTTGTAGCACAGGCAACAAATGCACCCTTAATATAACTGCGTTTGCAACACTCGTCCATTACTATAAAATCGGCAATCCCGTTTTCTATACTAAGTAGTCCATCACTACTAAGACTCATAAGACCTAAATCTTTAAGTAATTGATTAGTTATGTCATATGGAAGTGTAATTTTATATCTACTAGCCTTTGAGATGTTGGTTTCTTCCATAAGGTTAATTTCACATTCTTTGCCATAGTATTGCTCTATCACTTTCTTAATTTTGTTATATAAATCTTTAAGTTCTGTATATATTTCTACTTTTATTTGATGATTTGCAGAAATACTAAGTTCACCCGAACACTTAATTATCGCACTTAAAAAAGCAATAGCACAACAATCGTTGTCTATTTCACTTTTTAATACTTCAAGTTTTGCGTCGGTAGCAAATGACATAATTTCTCCTTATTTTCCACACAAAAATAATTCTATAAATTGTTTTTTAAAATAAAACTAATTGTTAAAATTTGGTAATTTATCTAAATTGGCTATTTGTTCACGAGGTATATTATATTTCTCAATTAAATTAAATGCTCTATGGTTTTTACCAACCGCATTAACACTATGAGCATCACTATCAATAATAAATTTTACTCCTGTAGCAATCATTCCATCAATGTCTTGCTTAGTAAAATTAATGCGTTTACCATTAAGTTCAATAAATATATTTTTCTTGACACATTCTTTAGCAATCTTTACACAATCAACAGCACAACCACCATAGCCTAAATGTGCTAAAATATTAATTCTATGTTTATTAATTGCATTTAGATACGCATTTGTATTTCTTTCAATTTGTTTTTTAGTTGGTTTCTTTAGTAAGTGATTTGGAAGTCCAAACTTTAAAAACTCAGAGAATTTAAGTTTACTCGCTTTATGATACCCAAGCACCACTATATCCAGTTTAGCCAGTTCCTTATCGGTAATATCAATATCACCATTTCTAGACATAAGATTAGCCTCAATGCCCATAAGAATTTTTACGTTATATTTATCTTTAATGCTATCAATATCATTTTTTATTTTCTCTAGGTCTCCCGCTTTAATGTGATTATAGCCCTTATAACAATGTTCGGTAATTGCAATCTCTTTAAGTCCAAGTTTCTCGGCCTGTCTTACATTTTCCTCAACAGTGCTTGTCCCGTGGGTATATGTTGTATGTGTATGATAATCACCAAGTATCCTCATCAAAAACTCCTAAAAATTTTATTTCCGTTTGTAATTCTATTTGAGTTTTATCCCAAACTCGTTTTTTTATTATTTTAATTAAATCATATATTTCTTGTGCGGTTGCCTTACCTGTATTTATTATAAAATTTGCGTGTTTATTTGAAACCATTGCTCCGCCCATTGTAAGTCCTTTTAGTCCACATTCATCTAAAAGTTTGCTTACAACCACATCATCTCGTCTTTTAAAAACACTTCCCGCACTAGGAAATTCTAGTGGCTGAGATTTTTTTCGCTGTTCCATTATCTCAAGGTATCGCTTTTGTATATTTTCTTTATTCCCCAATTTAAGTCTTAGTCCAACTCTTAGAATAATGGATTTATTATGCTGGAATACACTATCCCTATATCCAAAATTACAATCTTCATTAGAATAATACTTAATTTTGCCATCTACATACGCTATTACATAATCTACGACTTTGCTCATTTCAAAGTCGTAAGCACCAGCATTCATATAAACTGCTCCGCCAATAGTTGCAGGTATGCCCGCACCACTCTCTAAACCTTGTAATGCCAAATCTCTAGCAATAACATAAGCACTAACTAATTTAAGTCCCGCACCGCACTCTAGAATTTCTCCATCATATTCGCATCTGCTTAAATCACCCGCAAACTTAATAACAACTCCATCATATCCGTTATCCGAGCATAGAACATTACTTCCAGCACCTAAGATAAAATAATTGATTTTCTTTTCTTCCAAGTAAAACATTACTTTAAAGAAATTATCAAGTGTACATATTTCAATTAATACTGCAACTTTACCACCACATTTGAAAGTGCAAAATTTACTAAAATCTACATTCTTAAGTACTCTGCCACTTTTATTAAGTTTTTTTAGTTTTCTTATATTAAGCCTAGTCATATTTTACCCCAAACAAAATTATTTTTCAATTAAAATTATAAATATATATAAATATAAATAATATATGTTTGAGTTTAGATAATTTGTTAACTAGTTAAGTTCTCACACCCTTGAAAAATATTGTAAGTATCAAGATATTTATTAATATCATTAATTACTATTTTTTTATGAAGTATCCATTCGGGTGCAACAAATTCAGATTTTGGCGGGTCTGCATTAATTCTATGTACAATAATATCTTTGTTTAAGTGAGAAATTATATTTCCAACTTGCTCTATATAATACTTTTGTGTTATTGGTATGTATTTCCCTTCAATAAACATTTTTTCTAGTTGTGTATTTTTAACTATATAAGTAGAATGAATTTTTACCCCTTCACATTGACAACTATTAATTAAATTAACTGTATCTAAAATATCCTGAGTATTTTCGTTTGGTAGTCCAACCATAATATGAGCAACTACCGGTATTTTATATTTATGTAATATATTAACCGCTTTTACAAAATCTTCCCTATTATATCCCCTATTAATTAATCTTCCAATTTCATCATTTGCAGTTTGAAGCCCGAGTTCTACAGAAACATAATATCTATCTAAATAACTGACAAGTAACTTTGCTATATTTTCATCCATACAATCGGGTCTTGTTGCAACAGCAAGTCCTACAATTTTATTACTACAATCTAATGCTGTATCGTATTTAAGTTTTAAGTTCTCGCAAGTATCATATGTATTTGTAAAACTCTGAAAATAAACTATAAACTTGTTTGCCCTTTCTCCTCTATAAGAATTTAAAAATCCAGTTATTTGACTTTGTATAGAATTTAATGTTTCTAAAGTTCTATGCTTAATTAGTTCGCCGGCTCCCATTTTACCACAAAAAATACACCCGCCAAAACCCACTTTGCCATCTCTATTAGGACATGTAAAATTTCCATCGACACAGATTTTAAGAGTTCTTTCGCCGAATATCTCTTTTAGATATTTATTAAAATGATTGTATCTATTTAATTCCATATATAAATTTTAACATATTTTATGCTTTCTTTCAACTACAAAATAAACATACAAAAATAATTAGAATTTAACTAATTAATAAATTCTTAAGTCATATTATAGCAAGTCCAACCATACAATATTTTAAAAAAATAAAAAAGGAAAATAATATGAAGTTCAAGAAATATTTATTGTTGCTTTTTCTACCATTAATATTTTTAGTAGGTTGTAGCAAAGACAATAGTTTAGATAAAGTTAGTAAAAACTTAAATGCATATACAATAGAAATTGAGTATAACGACGATCACACTTTAGATGTAGAACAAGTGATTAAATACACCAATAGAACCGAGAACTCTTTAGAGAGTGTTTTGTTCCATCTTTATCCAAGAAGTTTTAGAGAAGACTCCAAATGTAGTATTATAAGTACACTAAACTATTCCAAATGTTACTACAACGGAGCAAGTTTTGGTAATATGGAAATTAACGAACTTAAAGTTGATGGAACTGCAACTGACATTAAAATTACTGGTAATGATGAAGATATACTAGAAGTTAAAATGTTAGACAATTTAACACCCAACGAAGATGTTAATATTTACATAAAATATTCTGTTACATTACCTAATATTAATCACAGATTTGGTTATGGAGAAGATACAATTAATCTAGGCAATTTCTACCCTATTGCTTGCGTCTATCAAGATGGTGACTGGGTTATAGATAGTTATCATTATAACGGTGACCCTTTCTATTCTGAGATTTCTAACTATAATGTTTCATTAACTTGCAATTCCAATTTAAAACTTGCATCAACAGGCAATTTAAACAAAACAACTTCTAATGAAAATACTAATACTTATAATATTTCTGCAAAAGCGGTTAGAGATTTTGCTATAGTACTTTCTGACAAATTTGAGATAGTTTCTGGCAATATTGACGGAGTTAAAGTCAATTATTACTATTATAAAAACAAATACCCTTCCGAATGCTTACAAGCAGGACTTGATGGTGTAAGAACCTTTAATAGTTTGTTTGGCAAATATCCTTATGCTACACTTAATATAGTTGAGAGCAATTTTGTTCACGGTGGAATGGAATATCCAAACCTTGTACTTATTAGTGATGCAGTAGATATTCAAAGTGACTACATAAATGTTATAGTTCACGAAACAGCCCATCAATGGTGGTACGGACTAGTAGGTAATGATGAATTTTCTTATGGTTGGTTAGATGAAGGTTTAACAGAATATTCTACTATACTTTTTTATAACGAGAACCCATCTTATAATGTAAATACTAGCGAATTAATTAAAAACACAACTAATAGTTTTTCTACCTTTGTTGATGTGTATACTAAGGTGTTTGGAGAGGCTGATACCACTATGAACCGCAAACTAAATGAGTACACAAACGAAAGTGAATATGTATATATCGCTTATGTAAAAGGATTACTTATTTTTGATAGTCTTGAAGAAATCCTAGGTCACGACAAATTCATTAGGTGTTTACAATATTATTTTGAACAAAACAAATTTGGCATATCAACACCAGATAAATTGATAGAGGCTTTTGAGAAATCAAGCAAAACTGAACTTAGTTCATTCTTTGAGAGTTGGATAAATGGTAAAGTAAAGATTATTGCCATTAACTAAACTTCAAAAATTGTATATCTTAATTTCAATATTAAAATAGTTTCAAAATCTATTTAATAATACGTAAAGAAAATTTTAAAAATTTTTATAATTTTATGAATATTAAAATTGACTTTGCACAAGATATTATTAAGAAAGGTTGATTTGTTTAGATTTTATTATTTATTTTATCTATTCATTTTATTTAATTTTAACCTTTCTTCTGACTAGATAAGCGGAATATCATTTCCGCTTTTTCTAGTTTTGAAGTATTTAATAACTACAAAATTATAAATTTTTTAAAGTTTAATTAGATTTGTTTTTTTAATATAAAAATATTATTGTTCAACAATCTGTAATATGGATTGATAGAAGTTTAGATTATATAATAACAAAAAAGTAAGACGGTACCCGTTAAATAACGGACACCGTCTCAATTTTAGTTCATTTTTTTAATTCTTAGTTGCCATTGCCCTAATATCACCAACGGCAATTTTTATTCTTTGATTTTCTTCCATTAATTGTGTAATTTTATCTCTTGCGTGAATTACAGTTGTATGGTCCCTATCAAATAATTGACCTATTGAAAGCAAAGGCATATCAAGTAAATTGCAAATTATATACATACATATTTGTCTTGGCTCAACAATCTCTTTGTTTTTCTTTTTGCCAAGTAAATCTTCTCTTTTTATGCTAAAATACTTACATACACAATCTATTATTCTATCAGCAGTTAAGTTCTGTTTGTCACTAAAGTCGTGGTCTTTAAGTGCCTCTTTAACATCGTCCATAGTAGCACATTTCTTACAAGTAAGAGAAGCATAAAACCATACTTTACTAAGTATCCCTTCCATTTCTCTAATATTAGTATCGAAATGTTCTGCAATATATTCAATTACTTCGTCAGCAACAACATAGTTCTCTTCTTGTGCTTTCTTCATAAGAATTGCAAGTCTTGTTTCATAGTCGGGAGATTGAATATCTTGAATAAGTCCCATACTAAAACGACTTCTAAGCCTTTCCTGCAAAGTTGCAATTTCTCTTGGTGGACGGTCGCTGGCAATTATGATTTGTTTGCCATTCTCATAAAGTTCGTTAAATGTATGGAAAAATTCTTCTTGAGTACTCTCGGCTTTGGATATAAATTGGATATCATCAATAATTAAAACATCAAGATTACGATACTTTTCCTTAAAACTATTCTTTGCACTAAAGTTGCCCTGCAAAGATTTAACATAATCGTTTGTAAATTTCTCGCAAGTTACATACATTACTTTCATTTGAGGGTTATTCTTATTAATATAATTACCTACCGCGTGAAGTAAATGGGTTTTGCCAAGTCCAACTCCGCCATATATAAATAGTGGGTTAATTCTAGAATGTGGGCTTTCTGCAACACCTTTACAAGCAGCATAAACATATTTATTGGAATTTCCAACAATGAAATTATCAAAAGTATACTTAGGATTAAAAGAATTCATTCCTGGGAACTTCTGCTGTTCCGACTGCATTGCTATTTCTTGGTCTTTGGTATAGCATTCCCTTTCATCTGGGTCAAAAACAACGAAATCCTTAATTTCGTCACTGCTTGCTTGCAACGCACCAATAATATCTGCTTTTAAAATAGCCATAATCCTTTGCTTTGCTGTTTCACTAGTAGTTGAAAGATAATATACCCCATCTTTAAAATCAACCGGCTCAAGTGATTTCACCCACAAATCATAAGAAATTGTGCTAACGGTTTTCTGTAATTTTTCTAAGGCATTTGCCCATACTTGTTGTTTATCCATTACCTTTTCCTTGATAAATTTATTTTGCATTTTTGAATACAAAATTAACAATTAATAGTATATCTAACAAATTAAAATTTTGCAAGTTTTACTGCCAAAATCTTCAAAAATTATATTAGTATAAAAACTTTAAATATGATTCTTTGAATTAGCACTAATTCAAACATAAAATTTATTGCGCCGTTTATCGGCATAGTTTTTGTTTATATCCCGCTTGTATCTCAGCCTGCCAAGAAACAAGCAAGACTAGGCTCGAAAATCATTCAAAGACAGGAGTTTAGTAAACCTAAATGACTGGTTTTGAATATTTTTAAGCAAACGACGTATTGCGCCGTTTATCGGCAGGCTGAAACGAAATTCTTTTTGTCTTTCATATAAACCTTAATCTCCTTGGCCTTATCTTGCTCTATTTTTACCCCAAGCATTGCTTTAGTATAAATTTTAGATAATTCAACACCGGGTTGGTCATAGGCATCAATATTAAGCATAAGACCCATATAAGCAGTCATCATTTCAAGCATAAAGATTAGTTCACCTACGCACTCTTCATTTACCGTATCAATAGAAATTGTATAATTTGGTCTATCTAGAGTAGTAAGCGAATAGGCGGTTGCATTGTATTCATAATTCATAAGAGTATGTAAAGAAGTCCCTGTCAAATGTTTCGTAAAAGGTAGTTCTGTTTCTACATTGCTATCATAGTTGCATTTATCTACCCTTACAAACATTATAAGTTTATCTTTAATGCCTTCGCTATATAATTGAAGTTGGCTATGTTGGTCTGTTACTCCCAATGTTTTAATTGGTGTTTGCCCAGTATAAACCTCATTGACATTCAAATCATATTTTTTACCCAAACTTTCCGCCCAAAGTTGAGCAAAAAAATCGGGAAGTAGTGCAAGCCTATCTGAATAAGGCATCATTACAAGATTAGTAAGTCCTTTCTTTAGAAAATTATAATTAATATAAGCACAAGTATAAGCAATATTACTTGTATCATCTTTTATTGAATTTTCTCTAGAAGCCCTAGCACCTGCAAGTAGTTTGCGAATATCAATACCCATAACGCCAGCAGGCAATAGCCCAACTGCACTTAGCACGCTAAACCTTCCGCCAACGCCTGCAGGAATAGATAACACCTCAATGCCCTCACTAACAGCCCAGTCCCATAATTGATTGCCAGCAGTAGTAGTAATAATTAGGTGTTTGCGATAATCAATTCTTTTCTTCTTATACATATCAATAACAATAAGCATTTGAGTAAGAGTTTCACTTGTACTTCCAGACTTTGTTATAACATTAAAAACAGTCTTTTTTAGATTTAGTTTACCAAATAAAGTTAGTAAATTATCTCCATCAATATTATCACATACTGTTACTTTAGTCCCTTTAGTTATATTAAGACTATCTACGAAAGTATTTTTAAGCATTTTAATTCCTAATGCACTGCCACCAATACCAAGTACCACAAAATCATTCATTTTGCGATATTTTTTAGATAGTTCCTCTATCCTATTTAAATCATTCCCGTCCATATCTGGAAGATTATACCAGTCAAGCATATTACTAAATTTGCCGATTTTTAATTGGTTTACAAGTTTAGTTCTATTAGACGAAGACATTGCACTAATTTTTAAGCCACTTTTCAAATTACTTTTATCAATTCCATAATATTCAAGTTTCATTAATATTCTCCTTAACTTACATTAGTTTATCAAAAATTTGAGTTTTAACCAAATCTTTTAAAGGCTATAAAACATATTTGAATAATTTTCCAAAAAAAAGTTAAGTACATTAACTTAACTTTTAATATATATTAATTTTTATGAAAATATTTTTATTTTGGTTTACACTACATTTCCATAGGACTATTAATCACACTAGGAACGCTCAAATCTCTTAAATCCTCTCTATCAAGATAATCAATCACATTCTCTTTAATTCTTTGATAAAATAAATTTTCGCGTTCTTTATTTTCAAAGTGTATTTCGCAAGTCTTTCTAAGCACTTCCATAATAACTGATGGTGTAAGGGACATAAATTCTTTTGAGTTAGGTTTATTTATTTCAAAAATACTTTCATCGTCATCAATATTATCATTATCTGAAAATTCACTATCTAACCTACTCCCAAAACCTTTCTTATCAAGTATTAGCCTCGCAAGTCTTAAAGAATTATTAATAAAATAACCCTTGAAAAAATCATCATTCTCGTTCAAAAGTTCTTGATATAACAAAAAGTCTTTAGTAAAAGAATATACTTGCATAGCCTTATTCTCTTTACTTTCTGTGTACAAAGTTTCTCCAAACGTAGATAAAGGACATTCCATATCTAACATATCTCTATTTTCATTAAGGGTTGCTATAAATCCTTTAAGAACAGCGTCTGCGACTCTACTATTAAACGAGTGAGCATTATATCTTCTATCTTCTTTTCCATAACCAAACCAACCGCAACTTTCTACAGCAAGAGGTAAACTATTTTTATTTACTAATTGTGGTAATTCCGAACTTATTTCGCTAAGAATTTGACTACTACTTGCAAGTAGTTCTTCAGTTAAATAGACAACCAAATTATCACGCCTATCATTGCCTTTATATAATTTAATATAAAACGGAACTCCTTTTTCTCTGCTTTTAGAAATAAAAGCCTCTGCAAATTGAGTTCTTTCTTCCATAGCAAAATTAAAATATAATCTATGTTGAATATTATTTAAATTAAAATCTTTACTAATTGCAAGGCTAAAACACTCTTGGTCTTTCACCAAATCTTGAGGACTAGCCCCTTTTAGAAATATTTCTTTACTTGAACTGAATTTATTTATATAATCATCAAGACTATTTTGTTCTTCTCTAGTTATTTCCTTGTCTTCTTCATAACCTATAATTAATTGATATAAAGATTTATCTCCATTCCAGTAATTTTGCCAAAGTTTAATTAAATTATTATCTTTCAATAATTCCATTCTTTACCTCTTTAAAAAAACGCATTGCTAGTTCAATGCGTTTTTAAAATTATTATCTACCCATTTCGTCTTGTTCGTCTAGAACTAGTTTTTCTCTTTCATTTTCTTGACTTTGCTGTTCTTTTCTATCCTTCAAAATCCTTATTCTATCTGCTTGGTCAAAATCACGATTGCCTAATTCTGGAAATTCGGCAATCTCTCCCCAAAAACTTTTTCTATTTCCCATAACACACCTCTTTTCTTTTTATCTAGTTTAACACCCAATAATATTATTGTCAATATTAGATTTTAAATTATTATTAATAAAATCATATTTGAATATTCAGGAACAAAATAATTTATTTATTTTCGTATAATTATTACCTTTTTAATTTATCATCTTTGAAATTAATATATGCACATATACTCATTTATTTCAAAATTTTCGTTTATAAATTAGTATTGCATTTTATAATGAAGAAAATTTCTTGTTTAATTTGAAATTAAAATATTATATAAATTCTTCATATTCTTACCATTTAAATCTATATAAAAACACCTGCCCTCATATTTATCCTTGTATTTTCGTATAATATTAAATCCGCTATAATCAGGTACTACATTAACAAGTAGACTTTCAAAAGACATTCCATTATGTGTAAGTTGATTTTTGAATAATAGTTCTACCCATAAGCCGTTTTTTAGTTCTCTTCTAGTATAGTCGTCAAGCGACACACCAAAAGCCGGCATTTCCCTTGCGTCCTCTAACATATATTCTATTTCATTAAGTATCAAAGAATACTCATTATCACTTATAAGTAGAGTATCTATCTTTCCCTCATTATATACTTTTATTTTATCTACAACCTTTAAACAATCATTTAATTCCATTTCATTTACCTCAAAATTACACATTTTTGTTAGTATGTCTATTTTATCATTTTCATTTATAAATTCAAAATTAAAATAGCCAAAGAGTAGGAGTAAAATAATGCCTAGTATTAATTTAAAAATAAATTGCAAATTTTTAATCTTTTTCATCACAATTAGTTTTGTTTTTTATATTAAATATTATACATTTCAACAATTAAAAAACTACGTATCACATTATTAAATTTCTTGCACAATTTGAGTTTTTAAGATATACTAGAAATATTATTTAAAATTATCACTAAGAAGGGAAATTTATGATAAAAACAGACTTAATTCAAATTCAGAAACATACTGAAGATTACTTAGATAGAAATATAACTGTAGGTGGTTGGGTTAGAAGTGCTAGAGACAATAAAACTTTTGGTTTTATAGATTTAAATGACGGTACAACTTTCAAAGGTATTCAAATAATTGTTAAAGATACCTTAGACAATTTTAATGAATTGGTTAAATTAAATACCGGTTCTTCAATACTAGTTGAAGGCAAATTGGTTCTAACCCCTGAGAACAGGCAACCATATGAAATTGTTGCAGAAAAAGTTACTATTTGTTCTGCTACTGATGACACATATCCTATACAGAAAAAAAGACAAACGGTTGAGTTCCTAAGAGAAAATGCTTATCTTAGAGGCAGGACTAACTTATTCAATGCTGTATTCAGAGTTAGAAATGCTTGTGCATTTGCTATTCACACTTTCTTTCAAAGTGAGAATTTTATGTATATTAACACGCCAATAATCACAACTGCCGATTGCGAAGGTGGTAGTGACGTGTTTAGGGTAACAACTCATAACTTTTATGATGCAGAAGAAATGAAAACAGCAACACCTGAGAATGATTTTTTTGGAAAAAATGTGTTCCTATCTCCTACAGGTCAACTTGAGGCGGAAGCATTTGCTCTTGCATTTAGCAAAGTTTATACTTTTGGACCTACTTTTAGAAGTGAGAATAGTAATACCACCCGTCACGCAAGCGAATTTTGGATGATTGAACCCGAAATGGCTTTCTGTGATTTGAAAGGTGATATGGAGATTATGGAAAAAATGATTAAATATATAATTAATTATGTATTTGAGCATTGTCCACAAGAACTTGATTTCCTTAACCAATTTATTGAGAAAGGTTTAATTGACAAATTAAAGAATGTTGCATCTAATGATTTTGCTCATTGCACCTATACCGAGGCTATTGAGATACTTAAAAAGAACAATGAGAACTTTGAGTATAAGGTTGAATGGGGTATTGACCTTCAAAGTGAGCACGAGAGATATTTATGCGAGAAAGTATTTAAAAAACCTGTATTTGTAACCGATTATCCAGTTGACATTAAGGCTTTCTATA
>JBJEXU010000268.1:0-4943 GCA_051886095.1 Christensenellales bacterium
CATAACTAGTGTCTAGTAAGAAAGTCAAATATGGAACTTTTCTTATGTCGACCATAGAAGCAAGTTCTCTTCTAATAAAACCTGCTGAATGTTTAATAGCATTAAGAATATCTTCTCTATTCTTTTCTTCAAAAATTGAGATATAAACTTTTGATTGTTCTAAATCGGCAGTTGTATCAACTTTAGTAACAGTTATAAGACCTTTTATTATAGGATTTTTTAATTCATTAGAAATTATATTGCTAATTGCTTTCTGAATTTCGCTGTTTACTCGTAAAATTCTTTCACTCATTATTGCCTCCTATATTTGTTGTAATTCGTATGCTTCTATAATATCTCCGACTTCAATATCATTATAGCCTTTTAATTTAATACCACATTCATAGCCCATTTTAACTGTTTTAACTTGGTCTTTCATATGTTGTAATGTATCTACTTGTGTATCAATGATTATTTCTCCATTTCTAAGAAGCCTACACTTGCTATCTCTATTAATCTGACCATCTAAAACATAAGAACCAGCAATATTTCCAATACTGCTTATCTTAAAGATTTGTCTAACTTCAATATGACCAATAACAACTTCTTCAAATTTAGGTGTTTGCATTCCATTAATTTTATTATTAATATCATCTACAGCATCATATATAACTTTATATAAGTCTATCTCACCTTTATCTCTTTCAGCAATTTGCTTAGCCTTTGCCTCTGGCTTAACATTGAAACCAATAATAATTGCTTTACTTGCATTAGCAAGAATAACATCGCTCTCGTTAATTCCACCAACACCCGAATGAACAACTTGAACTTTAGCCTCATCATTATGAATTTTCTCTAAAGTCATCTTAAGTGCTTCACAAGAACCTTTAACATCGGCTTTAATAATAATCTTAAGAACTTTAACCTCACTATCGGCAGATTGTTGTAAGAAATCTTCTAATGTAATTCCATTATTCTGTTCAATCTTCTCAATTTGTAACCTACTTTGTCTTTCGGCAACAATATTTCTAGCCATTTTCTCATCAACAACATAAGCCATATCACCAGCTTCAGGACAAACATTAAAGCCAAGAACAGATACTGGCATACTAGGTGGAGCAACTTTAACACTATTACCTTTGTAATCCATCATTGCTCTAATCCTACCAGATGCAACTCCACAAACAACAAAGTCACCAACTTTTAGTGTTCCATTCTTAATTAGAATAGTAGCAATAATACCTCTACCTTTGTCAATCTTACTTTCAATAATAGTACCACTTGCATCTTGCTTGCTGTCTGCTTTTAATTCTAACATTTCAGCAAGTAAAAGAATTGATTCAAGTAATTTATCAATGTTTATATTCTTTTTAGCAGAAATAGGAACACAAATTACATCTCCGCCCCATTCCTCAGGTACAACATTATATTCTGTAAGTTGTTGTTTTACTTTATCAATATTTGCTTCAGGCTTATCAATTTTGTTAATTGCTACTATCATTGGACAATTTGCAGATTTAATATGATTAATTGCCTCAACTGTTTGTGGCATAATTCCATCGTCTGCAGCAACAACAAGAACTGCAATATCAGTAAGTTTGGCGCCTCTTGCTCTAATTGCTGTGAAGGCAGAGTGTCCAGGAGTATCAATAAATGTGATTGATTGATTATTGCAATCAACTGTATAAGCACCAATATGTTGAGTAATTCCGCCCGCTTCACCTTCAATAACATTAGTATTTCTAATAGCATCAAGTAAAGAAGTTTTACCGTGGTCTACGTGACCCATTACTGTTACAACAGGAGGACGAACTTCAGTATTGTGAGATTGATTTTCAAACATTTCGTGAAGTTGGTCTTCGTAATTTTTGGATACTTTTTGCTCTAATGTTACACCAAATTCTTGAGCAACAAGTTCAGCAGTCTGAAAATCAATTATACTATTAATATTTGGCATCATACCAAGCATCATAAATTTCTTGATTATATCTACAGCAGGCTTACCAATTTTTTCTGATAAAATCTTAACTGTTAAGTTCTCTGTATCAATAACTGCTTTATCAATAACAACTTTCTCTGGAACAACAACGGCTTTGGCTTTCTTAACCTTAGTTCTTACCCTACCCATTCTCTCTTCGCCGTCCATATAATCGTCATTAATATCTATGTAGCCCATTTTAATTTTGGCTTTCTTACTAAGTTCTTTCTTCTCAGTATCAAAAGACTTGGTTTTGTTTTTGTTACCAAAGTTTCTCTCTGGCTTAGTTATTATTGGAGAAGGAATATCTGGCTTTACTAATTTTGGTTTATATCCATTATTATCCCTTGGAACAAAAGTTGTCTTCTTATCAAATGGTTTAGTTTCTTTATTTTGGGATTTAAAATCGTTATTCCTATTAAACCTATTACCATCTTTATCTTTAGAAGGTATTTTATTAAATGCAATTTTATCTTTTTTATTGAAATCGCGATTGTTAGAATTATCGGTAGATTTTGGTTGACTAGTCTTTGTAACCTTTTCTGGAACATCAGATTTAATATCTTCTATTTTCTTAGTTTCATTGGCATTACTTGGAACTGTTTGCTTCTTTAAATTTGCTTCGTGATTTTTTAAGTTCTTGCAAAAAGTATCTAGAGCACTTCTAGACTTACCAATTCTTGTAATTATGCTACTAAGTTCATTGCTACCCCAAATAGCATTTAGTTTTTTCAAGTTTTCAAAAGAAACAGCCTTTTGTTTATTTATTTCTTGATTTTCCAATGTTTACCTCTCAAGTTAATCTAATCTAATTTTCCATTTCAAATTCTTTAATAATCGCATTTGCTAAATTGTAATCTAAAATACCAATTACTTTACAATTTTCTCTACCAATTAAATCGGATAAAATTAAATTATTTAGTTTAATTGATTTAATTTTATTAGTATTACAATAATTTAATACCTTTTTAGTAACTTTTTCATTCTGTGTTGAGCATATAAGTACAAGATTAGGTCTCTTAGTACTCTCAAATAATTTATCCGAACCAAATAAAATTTTGCCACTTTTAATTGAAAAACCAAGATAACTTCTAATTTTTTCCGTTCTCAACGAATTGCTCCTTTAATTTTTCATAAACATCTTGACTGATATTAGTTTTATAAACTTTATTAAGGATTTTTTGTTTAATTAGTTTATTTAAACACTCACAATTATTACAAATATAAGTGCCTCTTCCATTCATTTTACCAGTTTTATCAAGCACTACATCATTATCAGTCTTAACAATTCTAATTAGTTCTTTCTTTGGTTTGCTTGTTTTGCAAGCAACACACATTCTAAGCGGTACTTTTTTGTTTAGCATAATAACTCACCTATTACAAATCACCAAAAGCGTCTTCACCATCGAATAAATTATCAAAAGTTTCTACACTAGAATTTTCTTCCTCTAAATTTAATGATGGTACTGCAGATTTTGCCTTTACATCTATTTTCCAACCAGTAAGTTTAGCAGCAAGTCTAACATTTTGACCAGACTTACCAATAGCAAGACTTAACTTATCATCTGGAACAACGGCAAGTGATGTTTTGTCCTCAGAATTAGTATGAATATATAGAACAGTTGCAGGACTAAGTGCACCAACAATATATTCTCCTGCATCTTCAGAATAAGGAATAATATCAATCTTTTCACCATTTAATTCGTTAACGATTTCGTTAACTCTCATTCCTTTATTTCCAACACAAGCACCAATGCAATCTAAAGTCTTGTTATGGCTATATACAGACATTTTAGTTCTATATCCAGCCTCTCTAACAATATTTTTAATAACTATTTCCCCAGAAGCAATTTCAGGAACTTCTAGTTCAAATAATTTTCTAACAAAACTTACACTACTTCTAGAAAGTTGAACATATGGTGCATTAAAACCTTCTTTAATAGTTTTAACAACAACTTTAATTCTATCATTAACCTTGTATTTTTCTCCGGGAATTTGGTCTTTAGGTCCAAGAACACCATCTACTTGAGTAATTCCAAGGTCTACATATACATTTTCACCCTCAATTCTTCTAATAATACCAGTAACAAGTTCATCTTGTTTAGTATTAACCTCGTCCATAACTCTACTTCTTTCTGCCTCTCTAAGTCTCTGCATCACAACTTGTTTAGCAGTCTGTGCCGCAATACGACCAAAGTTCTTAGGAGTTTCCTCTTGCAAAACAGTATCACCTAATTTGTAACTTTTCTTTATAAGTTTTGCTTCAGCAAGACTTATTTCTTTATCACTATCAAGTACTTCAGATACAACTGTCTTATATGAATATATTTTAATTGTACTTTTCTCGGGATTAAGTTTAACAAAAGCACTTTTTGCTTCGCCAAAATTCTTTTTATATGCACTAGTTAGTGCAGATTCAAGTGCCTCAATAAAATATTCACTATTAATTCCTTTTTGTTCTTCCAAATCTTTTAATGCTTGAAAAAAATCCTTATTAACCATATTTCCTCCTAAAAATCTATGTGAGCATTAATGCTTGCAATTAAATTTCTCTCTATTGTAATTTTATTATTATTATAATCAACTACGATTGACTTATCATCAAAACTTAGTAATACTGCTTCCATATTTTTAACATTCATAAACGGAGCAAAGAACTTAATATCACATTTAACACCAATATGTTTATTAAAATCATAATCGGTTTTAAATTTTCTATCAAGTCCATAAGATGAGACATTGAAATTATAAGAAACCCCATTAGTTACATCATTCTCATCAAGCGGAGCATCTAATGCTCTTGAGACCCTTTCACAATCGTTTATATTAACACCCTCAGGCTTATCAATAGTAAGTGCTAATACATAACCAGTATATTCTTTCTTATACTCAAGGTCGACAAAAGTATATCCAAGTTCTTCAACAACAGGTTTAATTATCTTTAATGCTTTATCAACTACTCTTTCAGACAATCTAGTTACTCCTT
>JBJEXU010000269.1:0-4929 GCA_051886095.1 Christensenellales bacterium
TCTCCAGTTGTTCAAAATAATGCTTATTCTAAACCTAAAAGTAAACAACTTGATGAGAGAATTACTAATATATTTATAACTGTTGGAATACCTGCACATATTAAAGGTTATCAGTTCTTAAGAGAAGCAATAAAAATGGCTATAGATAGCCCAGAAATTATAAATTCTATAACGAAGAAATTGTATCCATCAATAGCAAGTAAATTTGATACATCTGCTAGTAAAGTGGAAAGGGCTATTAGGCACGCAATCGAAGTCGCTTGGAATAGGGGCAAGATTGAAAATATTAATAATTTGTTTGGCATAAGAGTCTATGGTAATAATGAGAAACCTACCAATGGCGAATTTATTGCTTTGGTTGCCGATAAAATGCTAATTGAAGGAGCATAAGGGTTTAAAAAAACACAACCTGCGTTGTGTGAAGAAAAGAAGCCCTATGCTTATGAAATCGTGAGTGTGGGTCACTTATTTCGGAACATTATGTTGTAATTGAAATTATGAGACTATGAAAATTAAAAAAATATTGCTTAAAAAATAAAAAGTCGTGAAATATGTGTAAACCCATTTTCGTGGCTTTTTATTTTTATATATTATTGATTAGAAATTATGCCTTCAATGTATGCTTTAACTCTTGCTAAATTTTGAACATCAAGTTGATGCAAAAGTCTTAGAATGTCTTTCTGTTCGTCACTTACAAAACCTACGTCATAAGTAAAGTTCCTATTAACCAAATAGTCCAAAGTTACTCCATAATAATCGGCTATTTTACACAATGTTTCAATAGATGGTTGTCTATTCTCATTCTCATAACCATTATAAGTCATTTTATTTACGTGAAGAATATTTCCTAATTCTTCTTGAGTAAGTCCTTTTTGTTTTCTTAATTCTTTTAATCTCATACCAATTCCCTATTATATATAATAATTGTAATTCTTTTGAAATTTGTTTTCAAATGTTTATATAATTTTTTGTTTTTATACTCAAATCGCTTAATATTCTTGACAATTATACTCAAATTGAGTATATTAATAATGTTAAATAAGCAAAATGAGGAGATAGTAAAATGAAAATCATTGAACAATTATATTTTGGTAACATCTCGGAAGAGACGAGGCGTTGCAGTAATAAGAGTAAAGAGTTGAGGAGAGTAGAGGAGAGTAAATATGACTTATTAGTTGGGCAATTTGATAGCGAACATATAAAATTGATTGACGAGTTTGTTGATGCAATTATGGATAGGGTGTCTCAAGATATATTGGAGACTTATATAAATGCTTTTAAGGTGGGCTTGAATATAGGGTTAGAGGCTGGTGATATAGAACTTTAATCATTTTTATATCGTTTGTAGTAAATTTAAAAAAATATGTATAAAATTAGTTTACTTTTTCATAATACTTAGATAAACTAAGGTAGTTTCAAAATTAACTTATGGAGTAATTATGAAAAAAACAAGTGTACAATATATTAAATGTCCAAGATGCGAATTAAATTATATTCTTAAGAAAGATAAATTTTGCGATGTTTGCAAAAGTGAAATGAAAGCAGGTATTCTTAAAGAAAGTGATATGGACGATTTTGAACTTGAAGAAGGTATGGAAGTATGTCCAATTTGTAAAGTTAATTATATTAATCCTGGCGAAAGAATGTGTGCAACTTGCCAAGAAGAGCAATATAGTATGACTAAGGACGATGAACCAGACTGGAGAGGTTATGTTGAGAAAGAGGACAACGACGAAGAACTTGACTTACTCCCAGTTGAAGAAGACGATGAAATTGACGAAGAATTAGAGGGGGCTTTTGCCAAAGACCTTGAAGAAGGCGATTTTGACGAAGAAGACCTTGACGAAGACGAAGAAGATTTTGACGACGAAGATTTCGATGACAAAGGCGACGATTTAGATGACGACTTTGACGATGACGACGACTTTGACGAAGACGAAGAAGACTTCGATGACGATGAAATTGATGAAGATGATGACGACGACTTTGACGATGATTTGCCTAAGAAAAGAAAATAATTAAATTATATAAAAAGGCTTTATGTTTTTAAAGTCTTTTTTTATTAAATTAACAATTAAAAACTTTAAAATACTGCTATTTTATTGTAAAATTAACTTTTGTTTGGTTAAACTAAATTAAATAAATGCCTATTGACAAACTTTACAATATATTGTATTATATTTATAAGAAAACTTTTGCCTTTTGTGTATGAAAGTATGGTGGAAATTTACACAAAATTCTAAAGGCATAGAAAATGGGGGAAAAATGAAAAAGTTTATTGTATATTTGCTAGTTATAATATGTTGCGTTTCACTAGGTTTTGCTGTTTTCTACTTAGTAAGAGACAATGAGGTTATATCTATTTCTAGCGCGTCTATTTACAAAGATGTTGGAGATAAATTTACACTAGATATTAACCACATCAATAAGAAGGCATCAACAACTATATCTATTACTAGTTCTGATGATAGTATAGTTTCTGGTAAGTATGATGCTAATAATGGTGAGTATACTGCTGAAGCAAAGAAAGGTGGTGTAGCAAGAATTAATGTTAGAACTACTAACGCTAAATTCCGTAACCTTTGGTGTGATGTAATTGTTGGTGATGGCACTGTAGAGAGTCCTTTCTATATTTCCACAGCAGAACAATTAGCGTCTATTGGTATGGGCGCGGAAATATTTACAACAGGCGAAGATGGTTCTACCATAGCCTCAGGGGTTTATGCTGGTGCGGGCAATTATGAAAAGTATGCATCTAACTTATGCTATAAACTAATTGCTAATATTGATGCATCTACAGTTAATCAAGGTTATTGGGTTCCTCTTAGAAATTTCAATGGCAGACTTGATGGTAATGGTTTTACAATTTCTAATATTTACATTGATGCTGAAGGTTACAAAGAGGCATTAGGAGATAAAGCCGATGCAATTTTTAATTCTAATAAGCCTGCGGGATTATTTGAAAGCATTGGAGAGAATGGAATTGTTTATAATTTAAAACTAGATAATTTTAAAGCAGTTGGTACATATTCGGAATTCGGTACAATTACCGCTAGAAATAAAGGAACTATTGAAAGGGTTGAAGTTAAGAATGCTTATACATCAATAATAACAAGTGTTTTTGGCGGAATTGTTGGAACTAACTCAACTACCGAAACATTAGTTGAGAAAACTGACGAACAAGGTAATCCTGTTGCGACATATGTGAGAAATGTTGCTAGAGTTGACAGATGTAGCGTAATTCTTACTCACGGTCAGAAAAGTAATAATGATGGTTCACTTGATATATTGGGTGCAACTGGTACTATAGGCGGAATTGTTGGTATTAACAATGGCGGAACAATAGTATATTCATATGTAAGAGGCAATATTTACTTTGGAGACGATAGCGTATCTGCAATTACATTCGGCGGTATTGTTGGTATGAATAGGGTTGTTAGTGGTTTACACTATAACGCTAGTATTGAGGACGAGAGTCAGTTCCAAGGTGCTAATATCAAAGATTGTTATTCCGATTTAAGAACGAATTTCCTAGCAACACCTAATTCAAATAGCAAGATTGCAGGTGCTGTCGCTGTTAATGAAGATAGCAAAAATGGCATTTTTGATGAAAGTGATAACAGAGTTAATAATTATTTAATTGGTATCTATTATAACAAAGATAACTTAAATTATAAGCAAGAAGGAATTACTAAAGCATTTACAGGTATTGCAGAATTTACTCTTGATGGAAGTAAAGTAACATTTACTGATACTATTACTATTGTTTATGGACTAACAGCCGAAGAAATGCTAAATCCAGAGAAATATATTTCTCACACTACTAAGTCGGTTGAATTTAATTCAGATGGTACTAGCAAAGGCATCGTAGAGAAAAATATTCTTTGGTTCTTTGATACTGTATGGGTAATTGATGCAGACACAAATGACGGAATGCCTTATTTGAATTATCAATTAATATACATTCCTGACGATTTTGGAACAGTTGGAGTCCCAGTAGTACCTTCCGATTTGGTTGGTTACTATTATAAAATTGAGATTGACTATCCTGTTTCAATCATCAGCGGTGTTGATGGCAAACTAAGAATTAAAGTTAATGAGTATTATCAATTAGTTTATAGTCCTACAGGTCTTGACATTACTTGGACTTCAAGTAATAGTTCTGTAGTAAGTGTAGATGAGAATGGAAAATTACAAGGTCTAAAGGCGGGCGTTGCTACAGTTACTGCCAAAACAAAAACTGGTAGTACAGATACAATTACAGTAATTGTTGAGAACATTCCTTATGTAATTAATAACCTTCCTGAAACTATTTATTTATATGTCGCAGATACTTTTGATTTAAGTGAGATTGAGGTGGTTCCTACACCAAGCGGAAGTGATACTATCTCGTACTCACTTAAAACTACAGACGGTAAAGTTACAGATATAGCAAGTATATCGGGAACAACCCTTACCGCAATTAAGGCGGGCAATGCAGTTCTATATGTAAGTATTGCAGATACTAAAGTTTCAGCAAATGTAATAATTTCGACTAGACCAGAAGTTACACTTACAGCATCACCAAGAACTGTAAGCGGATACTTTGAAGATATGTCAAAAACGGGAAGTATTACAATAACTAATAGTCAAAGTGCAGATTTAACTTATACATACTCATTTAAGAGTGGTGCGGGTCTTGTCAACTTAGGATTTAGTAGCACTAATAAAAATATTTTAAACTACGAAATTGTTGGTACTGGCAATGCGGTTGTTAATATTAGTATCACAAATACTGGATATTCAGGCAACTTAGATATTTATTTCAATATAAAATCTGAGACTTCAGTTGAATTGACATTAAGTTCAGCAACAATTACTGGTTACTATGAAGATATTAAAAAGACCGGTTCGGTTACAATTAGTAATAGTGCTAATGCTTCCTTAAGT
>JBJEXU010000270.1:0-4894 GCA_051886095.1 Christensenellales bacterium
CATAATAAAGTTTGCAATCAAACCCATTTTCTTGTCTGAATTTATATTCTTCCTCTAAATCCGCAACATTAATTTTTTTATTAGTATAAAGAAATGTTGGACGCCTTGAAAACTGACATTCGTTGCCATATTTTTTTATAAACTTTTCTATTCTACTAAGAGATTTTAGTCCCATTTTATATGCTTTAACAATTTCTTCCTTTGGCATAACTTTAAGTAAATCAC
Organism: Christensenellales bacterium; assembly: GCA_051886095.1. Classification (GTDB taxonomy): domain Bacteria; phylum Bacillota; class Clostridia; order Christensenellales; family UBA1242; genus UBA11490. The sequence goes on from JBJEXU010000270.1 coordinate 226, forward strand.
TAGCGAATTCGTCTAGTTGATACTCAAGTAATGCTGTAGCACAGGCTGTGCAAGCATAACCAAATCTACTTTTATCTACCAAAACCACATCATATTCTTGCGACAAATAATAATTGGCGATTGCTCCATCAATACCACCTCCAACAATTAGTATGTCGCACTTAATATCTTTATTAAGATAAGAATAACCTTTCATAGGACTATCAGCAAAACAAAAATAAGGGTTTCCCTTAATATATTCCATAATTTAATTATGATATATATTTTTATAAGGTATACCCTTAAATTTAATATAATCTTGATTAATTCTTTCGTCTTCTCAAAAAATTCATATCCCTCAATAGAGAATGTTTTAACTCATTATATATATTTATTATAATAATTTAGTAAAGATGTTCAGGATAAACGCCCTCTTTTTTCATATTCTCTATAGCGAGTTTAAATTCCTCAAGGTCCTCTTTATATGTAATTCCATACCATTTAGCAGGTGTAGTTTCCACCTCTAATTTTATTTCCCCATCTCTCATCATTTTATCTACAACAACAGGTATCAAAAATTCTGATTTCTCTAAATTTTCGGTTTTAAAGAAAACATCTGTTTCTCTCTTTAGTCTATCCATAAGTTTACGAGTAAATCCAAACATATTCATAGATACAAGTGTATCAGTTGGTATCTGTCTCCAATTATTGGTACCCAAAGGAGTAGCATAAATATCTTTGCCTCTCCATTCCACTTCACTCTCAACAAGGCTCTCGACAACGCCATTTTCTATATTAAATACACCCCTTTTTACAGCGCCTTTATCGCTAAGAGTATTCTTAACATAGAACCCAGCATTGACAAATTCATTATCTTGATTATGTTTTAAATATTCAGCCATAATTTCAAAAGACTCATATCCATAGAAATCATCGGCATTGATTATGGCAAATCTATCAGAAACGATATCTCTAACCGCATATATTGCGTGTGCTGTACCCCAAGGCTTAACTCTACTCTCTGGAATATTTACCCAATTAGGCACATCTTCAAGTCTTTGAAAAGCATATTCTACAGGTATAATTTTAGAAAGTCTATTGCCAATAGTGCTCTTAAAAGCATCTAAATTCTCCTCTTTAATAATAAATATGACACGGTCAAAACCCGCTTTTACTGCATCGTAAATAGAATAATCTATTATAAAATTATCATCTTTGTCAATGGGCTGAATTTGTTTTAACCCTCCAAATCTACTGCCCATTCCAGCAGCCAATACTACTAAATCCATTTTTCATTTTCCTCCATAAGTTATAGGTTGATACTATTTTATATTTTACAATAAATAACACAAAACTCCAAACAAAAACCTATCAAAACATTATATGATAGGTTTTTAATATATGTAAATAGTAAAACTCTACGGTTAGTGGGAGTTGTTTTAGGGTATTTATGATATAATATCAAAAATATTAAGGAGGGAATATGGATTTATCTAAGACTGGCAAGTTTATTGCAGAAAGAAGAAAAGCACAAAATTTAACTCAAGTACAATTAGCCCTAAAAATTGGTGTTAGCGAGAAAACAATTTCAAAATGGGAATGTGGAAATGGCTTTCCCGACTCTACACTAATGCTACCATTATGCAAAGCCTTAGGGATAACCGCAAATGAATTATTATCTAGCAAACTACTATCAAACGAAGAATACAAAACCACCGCAGAAGAAAACATAATTAAACTTACTAAGCAAGACCTATATAAAAACAAAATGCTTCTAACCCTTGAATGGATTATAGGATATATGTCCGTGCTAATTTTGTTAACATTTGTAGTAGTGGCATCTTACTCTAACATATCAACTTTTTGGAGAACCATACTTATCGTATTTGGTCTTATCAACTGTATAGTTGGTGTACTATTTACAATTAAAATAGAAAAAGATGCGGGATATTATGAATGTGGAAATTGCCACCATAAATATATACCAACTTACAAACAAACTCTTTGGTCACCACATATGGGTAGAACAAGACATTTAAAATGTCCAAAATGTGGCAAAAAAACTTGGAGCAAGAAAACACTAGATAATAATTAATCTATCTTTTTAACATTGTTTTAATTGCATTTGAATTAAAAATTTTAACTTAACTCGCTGGTTCTAATTACTAGTGCAAAAAGAACTTTATTAATTAAATCTCCCTAAAGGAACAAATTAATAAAGTTCTTTTTATGTAAAGATAATATTTTATGATTTTGCCTTTTTGTTATTTTTAAGTAATAGTTTTTTAATAAGCCAAACTTGTAATCTATCTGGCAAAGCATTGAATATTAGAAGCAATTTGTTTCTATTTATTTTGTAAACATATTTGGGTTTTCTTGCCGATAAGAATTTGTTAATTTTTATAGCGACTTTCTCGGAAGAAACATTTTTAGCCTCAATGCTTTCAACAATTTTCTTAAATTCTTTTGATGTTTTCTCATATATTTGTGTATTTTTACAAAAATTATCTAGTTCGTTAGTTGATGCATTAAGAAGTTTAGTTTTAACTGCTCCCGGGCGTAAAATTGATACATCTATTCCTAGCAAATTAAGTTCCATACGCAAAGAGTAAGCATATTTTTCAATAGTGCTTTTGGTTATGGAATAAATACCATTAAATGGCAAAGGGTCTAAGGGTGCGACCTCGCTAGATGTTATTAATATTCTGCTCCCCCTAGATAACAATGGCAAGAAGATTTTGTTTATGCGATAAATTCCGAATACATTAATATCAAAGATTTTTTTGAACCTTTCTTCACTCATCTCAACCAATGAGTCCATAAGATAAATTCCTGCTAAATGAATAATAGCGTATATATTGTTAACTGCTTTAGAAATCTCAGTAAAAATATTTTCAATCTGCTTGGTTTGTGTTATATCCGCTTGAAAATATCTAACCTTATCTATACTGCAAGAAGGGCTATAATCTATTCCTATAACATTGTATCCGTTTCTGATTAACAATTCCGCTGTGGCTCCGCCCATTCCGCCACACACTCCAACTAAAATTATATTTTTCTTTTCCATACTTAAATATTACCAAACTATCAAGGTAAAGTAAATCAAAAGACACAAATCTTATTTGAATTACGGCAAAACATTTCCCTTCTGATTTAAAATTTTATCTTTATATTTTTCTAAATCAATATCTGAAACATACTCAATAAAGTCAATTATTTTATCTCGTGGCAAAATATTATTCCCTATAACTTTATTTAAATTATTTTTTTTTCGATTTTGTATAATATTGGCATTTAACCTCTCTTCAAAATCCGAATAATCCAGGTTAAAAGTTTTAATTAAATCTTTATCTAAAATATCATAACTATAATACAAATCTCTAGAAAAATCCCTATAGTCAACCTTGGCAATATACTCCGCATCTATAAAATCATTAAAGAATAAATAATCGGTAACCAAATGCAGAAAAATCCCAAGATTATAATCGTTATTAATTTCTTCCTTTTTCAAAAACTCATAAAGCAAACATTTATTAGGTAGATTATTAACTAGATTATGCTCAATTTGTAGCCCCGAATAATGCGAAACAATTTTATCTTCTGCAAAGTCGGGTGCAATGGCTCCAGAAATTAATTCGCCACAATTATGCCTTTCACCTTTGAATTGTAATTGCTTTTCAAAATACCTTTTCCCTATTGCAATATGTATAGCAAAACTCGCCATTGACTCTCCCAATAAATTAATTATTTTCAATTTAATTATAACATAACTTGTAAATTTTTGTTAAATTTTTAAACTAATTAAAATATTTTTTAAAATATTTATAACGCTCGCTAATTAATGTGCCAAATACTTGAACTAAAATTTTTCAGGTTTACATTAATTTTATTTTTTATTTTGTGTGCATATTTTAAAATTTGTGTTAAAATAAATGATAAAATATCACAAATACACATTAATACTAGAATATCTATAACTTAAATAATGTAATTCAGAAAGGAGTTTTAGTTTATGAAAATATCTTCAAAAGGAAGACTTGCAGTTAGAACAATGGTAGATATTGCAACTTCGTCAAAAGAATATGTTAGTGTATCTGAAATTGCAGACCGATTAGATATTTCAGTTAAATATTTAGAAAGAGTTATATCTGGACTAATTAAAGCAGGATTACTTGAAAGTTTAAAAGGTTCTCTAGGCGGATATAAACTTACCAAAAAACCTAAAGACTATAATATTGCTGAAATATTATCCACAACTGGAGATTTGCCAGAACTTGTGCCTTGCCAAAAATCCGCCTGCCCACAGAAAGATAAATGCACTACCATTGGCTGTTGGGACAATTTAACAAAAATTATTTATGATTACTTAAATAAAGTATCATTATTGGATATAATAAATAAAAAATACTAAAAGATGTTGACTTTAACATCTTTTGTTTATATAATAATATCATACCAATTTGGTAGGATATTAAGTTTTTGTATTTTTTAAGGAGAATTTTAATGATATATTTAGATAATGCAGGAACAACTAAAGTTTCTGAGAAAGTTAAAAATGCTATGCTTCCTTATCTAGATGAAATATATGGAAATGCAAGTTCTTTGCACGAATATGGTCAGATAGCAAGGGAACACTTAGAAAAGGCAAGAGAGAAAGTGGCTAAATTGTTAGGAGCAGAAGCACGAGAAA
>JBJEXU010000271.1:0-18492 GCA_051886095.1 Christensenellales bacterium
TTATATCTCCATTGTTAATGCAATCTTGGAATATTAATGAGATATCTTCAAGATTATCATTGCTTTCATTATAGTAAATACGAGCTAGAATTCCTCCAGCATAACCTGAAATTAATTCTCCAATAGTACTATTATTCTTAATTTTTATAAATTTTAATTCTGCGTTTTCAGTTGGTTTAGTTATTTCGCCTACAGCACCGCCTGTTGCTTTAGTTCCAATAATTTTAGCAGTTGGAGTTTGTAAATAATTATTAGTTTCTCCTTCGCTACCATTATTTGCAACTATATGACCGGAAACTGAACCTTCTACTTTACCGAACAAACCGCCAGCATATTGTGTAGTATCACCGCCTATGACAGCACTATCAAGAATATAATTTGTTTTATATTCATAATCTGTTGTAGTGCTAACTATAACATTAGTTCCTAAGTTTACATATCCAGCAAATCCACCAGCATAAGTTCCTTTTATATTACCTTCACTTTGGCAATTTATGAATTCATAATTCGTAGCATCATCATTAGATTTTCCAATTAATTCTCCAATAATTCCGCCGGCATAACTAGCGCTACTTATATTTGAACTTGAATTAATAACAGAATTGAATGTTACTTCTTTTGGGCTATAATACATAAATCCAGATATTTCATTCTCTTCCCAGAACACAGAGGCATTAGTAAGTTTATTATTAGCAATAGTATAAGTTCTATAATTATCATATGCTTTGGAATTGACAACAAATCCACTAATAATTCCGCCTACAAATGCTGAGTTGTTACTATAAACTTCACCTTTGTTAACTATATTATTAAATTCGATATTATTAGCATGGATGATATCACCAACTATACCGCTTCCATAATAAACAATGTTATCTAATTCTGTACCAATATTTGCTCTGTTTTCTGAGGTATTAAGTGTAAATGTAGCACTCTCGTTATTAGTATCACTATTGTTTTTATTTAAAACTCTTCCAATTACACCACCTGCTACTTTAGCATTTATGGTCGTTTGAGTGCCAGAAGTAACTCCAGAATATAAATTATACAAAGTCGTATTATAATTGATAAGTTCTCCAATTACACCACCAGCAATAGTTGCGATATTATCAGAAAATTTTTCAGCTCTAGATGTAGCAGTAATATTTCCTTTATTCCAAATTAAGTTATTAACTTGAGTATCGTTATTACTATTTATTATAGCATTCTCAACATAACCAAATACACCGCCCGAAAGTTCAGAAGAATGAATATTTCCTTCGTTGATAACACTATTATTTTCGTTATTAATATTCTTCTTTGGAACATTTATTGTTACTTGATCAGCATTATTAGAATTATCTAAAGTACCAACAAGTCCGCCAACTACCAATGGGATATTATCGCTACTTGTAGATGATTCAAATAAGTTACCAGTATTCTTAACATTATATAAATCTATTGTGTATTTAGTTGAAGTTGAACTATACACTGCACCTATTAATCCGCCAGCATATTCTGCTTCGGCTGATTTAACATTAACATCTAAAGTAACATTATTAAATGTATGTTTAACCGAATCAGTCGCAGTAGTTGATTGAGTACTAGGAATGCCACTTGCAACAAGAACACCAAAGAAACTATTATAATCTGGTGAAATTGAATTTCCATCTTCATCATAGTAATAGTGAACATTATTAATTGTTGTTAAATTAGTTGCAGAAGAAATTGTAATATTTGAAATAGTTAATTTATTCTCAACATATCCAATTAAACCATATAAATTATATTTATTTAATTCACTACTACTTGCTAAATATGTAACACCATTATTTAAAATAATTTGTGGAATTTCTTCATTAGATTTTTCACCCTCAATAGTTAAATCTCTAATTGGGAAGAATGTTGTTCCAATGCTTGTAATATAATTTTGCTCAGAATTTGTTACAGCATTTTCAATAGTTCCAGATATTTCTATTTTAATAGATTTTGCATTTCTATTTGCATCATATCTTTTATTAATTCCAGCATACACATATTCATAAAGATTAATATTTTCAGTTATTTCTTCGTCAAAATCTTCAAATATATCTTTTGAAAGTTTTGCAATATACAAATCTTGCTTTCCGTCATAATCTAGTTTCGAACTTCTTAATATTAAATCTTTTGACATACTTAGAGAAACATACTCGTCTGCTGTAGAAGTCTTAGGAGTTACTACCATATTCCAAAGTCCCACTTCAGTAAAGATTTGTTTTGTTTGTTCGTATGTCTCTTCTGAATAGATATCTGAATTAGCAAACTGAACTTGACTGGTTGAACCATCTTCATTAATTGTAGTATATACAACAGTTTGATTATACTCTTTGTTTCCTGGAGCATCAGTCAAGTTATGTCCATAAGCAAGAGTTAAAACATTCTCAAATGATAGTCCATTATTTACTATATATCTTTCCGAATTATCTTCATTAATTATCCAATAGTTTTCTGAATACCAGTTACTATTATCAGTCATATTAATTAGATATTGAGCAATACCTGAAACATATGAAAGAGTTGAATGCGTTTCGGTATCATTTTCATCAATTTTAGTATTTAGTGCAATATTTGTAGATACTTCATATAAATTATAATTCTGAGCAAAACCTACTACACCGCCAATTTCTGGGATTTCGTAAGTCTCATAAGTCAATGACTCACCATTTATAACTATATTAGAAATATCCAAAATATTTGTAATAATTAAGTCAATGTTTTGTATTACACAATTTTCTAGATAGTCGTCATTAATTTCAGAGTAAGCATAACCAATCGCACCACCAGCTGTTATGAGTTTAGTGTTATTATATGTTTCATAATACTCTTCATCGGCTTGCTGTTTGCCTATTACATTAAATGAATCAATCTTAATCTTAGCGTTATATACATTAGTGAATTTAGCGTATCCAACAATACCGCCTACATAATTAGAACCTGCAATATTGCCATCGAAAGTATAGCCAGATAAACCTAAATTATTAATATCGACCATATTAGTGTAACCAAATAATCCACCAACTCGACTATCTGTTTTAGCACCGGCATAACTTCCACTTGTTTCAAATGTACCAATATTAATTAAATCATCCTCATTTTTAGATACAGATGAACAATTAATTACATCTGCATTAAATAGTTCTCCTACAAGTCCTCCGACAAATGAATAGCCATTAACTGATGCATAATTATTTACACTAGTTAGAATAGTTCTATTATCCTTGGTTGTATCACCAATACTACCACAAATTCCACCTACGAAATTAGATAAAGTTTCAAAAATATCACCCGATACAGTTACACTATTATTAATATTAGTTAATTTAGCATAATTTCCAAGTCTACCAACTACTCCACCAATATAATTAGATTTACCATTAATGCGTGCATCACCTTGTACAGTAATATTTTTAAGAGTAATGAATTTGTTATCGCTACCACTCTTAACATAACCAAAAGCCCCACCAATATTACCATAAATTTGATTAAATCTGCTACTATCATTATTTCTTAGATTATTATAGTTAGTGTCTAACAAACTGGAAGTTTCAGTAATAGAAACATTATTAACAAGAATCTTTAAAATTTTATCAATTTTATCATTTGTTTCATACTCATTTACATATCCAGCAATTCCACCCAAATATCCAACGCCTTCTATACCCGAAATTCCATTAACTGTAATTTTACAATCACTAGAATTGCTGATTAAATCTTGAGTGGCATTAACATATAGTAAACCTTCAACTTTACCAATAACTCCACCGATATTGTTAGTTTTAGAAACACCACTTTCTTGGCTTATAGAAAATGAAATGTTGCTTACCGACAATCCATTTTCAGCATTATTAATTAACAACTCAACATTATAAGCACGACCAACAAGTCCACCTAAAGCACCCGTCTCAGTCTTGTTTTGGGTAAAGTTTATTATATTTTCACTACCAATAATTACATTATTTTCATCTAAGTTTACGTTAGATAAAGTAATATCATATACATAACCGATAACTGCACCGATATTTGCATTAGAATTTGAACTTCTTATTTGTTGTGAGTTATTTTCTGAATTGATTGTATCATTTGAAATAGTTGCATTATTAATTATAACTTTTCCGTTAGAATAACCTATAATACCACCAACATTCTCACCTTCGCCACTAATTGATGAAGCATTAAGAATATTATTAACATTGAATATAAATCCTTTACCTATAATTTCAGATACTACACCGCCAACATTGCCTTTAGTAAAGGAGATTGTCCCATAGTTATATAATGTATCAGCATTTATTTCCAATGTAGAAATGCCCTCTGTAATTAAAGGGTCAGATGTTGTAATTGCTCCAATAATACCAGCAATCTTACTAGTATTTCCACCATCAATACCTTTAGTATAACCATAGTTCGTAATCGATCCTAGAGATTTAGTAGTTACCGACCTTAAACTATAAGTACTTGTACCAGAACTTGTGTAATGAATTCTTCCAAATACACCACCTACATAATTACCAGTTCCCTGAACATTTAAGTAGTTAATAATCTCAGCATCTAAATTTATGTCTTCAGCATAGCCCGCAAATGCACCTACATAACTTCCTTTACCATAAATATGAGCACCTTCATTCTCAGTGTATTCATAAGTGTTTAAGGTAACTTTTCCGCTAATGTTTGAACCAACCATATAACCAAATAAACCAACATAGTCTTTATGCAATTTTTCTTCGGTATATTCGTTATCTTCGTAATAACCATTAGTGGTTAAATTAATAATCTTAATATCACCAACAAATTCTACATTCCCTTTAAAACATCTATCACTACTATAACCTATTGGGTTCCAAAGTTTCTTTTCAAAGTCAAGTTTTCCATCTGTACCAATAACTCTGATTGTGTCGTTTTCAAAATCATTAACACCTGTGTTTACTTGTTCGGCTACCCAAGCAAGCTCGGCAGCGGTATAAATTTCATAAACCACACTATCTTCATCACTAACATCTTCATCTTTTTCAGGTTCATCTCCCGTCCAAGAAGAGTTTGATTTAAATAATAGTACTGGATAGTTATTGTTTTTCTGAGAAATTCTACTCCAAGTATAAGACCAATCGCTAAATAATTCGTTATTTGGTTCACTTAATTTAGCGTGAGTTATGGTATTAAGTTTGTTATACTCATAGTTAGTATCGGTCTCACCTATAACATAAGTAACATAGTAGTTATTATTTGATGTATTAGTTAATGACAAGTCCTTAAGAGAGGAATAACATTCATCAAATGAAATATTTGTTGACTGATCATTATTAGATACATTAACGAAAGCAGATGCAGTGTTGCCAATAATACAATTAACGTTCATATTATTTTCACTTGCGTCTCTAACATTCTCAACACCGCCAACAATATCGCCTACATCACCACGACTGACATAACAATCAGAGAATGTCACCTTGTTTTCCGTTTGACCTATAAGTCCTGCTACAATATCGCCAGTAATTGCAGAACTATTATAGCATTGTGCTACAGATACATTACCATCAACCTTGCCTACAAGTCCACCAGCGAAATTATTTGAATTGATATCACCTAAATTGTATGAACCTAAGATAGTAAGTTTAGTATTATTGTCTGCATAACCTATTAGTCCGCCAACACAATTATTTCCAGATATATTTAGAGTATTATAAACATAATTTAAGCTTATTTTAGAATTAATAGTTTGACCAATAAGTCCACCAACATTAATACCTTTGTAAATCTGATAACCTGAAATTTGGTCATTTAAAATAGAAGTATTTGTTATAGTTAAAGTTGAATTAATTGTTTGTCCAATAATTCCACCAACTAAGGCATTTTCTTCAACTTGCATAGTATGTAATAATTTAGCATTATTAACTACAACTCCATCTACAGAAGAATTACCTTTCTGAATTGCAACTAAAGTTCCCATACTGCCTATAGTAGAAATTAAAGTTGCATTTTTAATATTAATATCTTTCAAAGATGTTGCAGTTGAGGTTCCAAATAATCCACTATTATGGTCTGAAATAATAAGCAAATTAGAAATTGTATGATTTCCACCATCAAATGTACCAGCAAAGTAATTCTTGTCTAAGAACTCAAGAATTTTACCTCCACCTATTGGTGTAAACAACTTTCCTTCCATATTTATATCGTTAGAAATAATTACTTTGTAATTTAAGTACTTTCCGTGATTAATATATTGAGAAAGATATGCAAGTCCCTTGGCTGTCTTAATAGTAATAATATTTTGACCAATTTCTATATCATTAGTTGTTGCATCATTACCTACTGAGTTTATATAGTTACTCCAAGCATATTCGGCATATTCAGTTTGTTTATCACTATATAAATCAATATCTTCAAAGTACCAATTTTTGCCAATAACTTCTTTAAGTTCCCAACGTAAGAACACCCTACCATTTTTTCTATTTTCTTTTTGCTCATTAGTCATTTCTTCATTAATAGAGAAGATTATCCAATCGTTATAGAAATCAAAATCTTTCTCAAAATTATTAAAGTCTGTGGCTTCACTTTCAGAAAGAGAAATTGTATTCCCTGAATGGCTATAATATATGTAATTATTTGAATATTCATTATAAATATAACTATCGAGAATTTGAGTTGTTCCTAAATTTAATTCTAAATCAGTCTTATTTGTAAATACACCTAATTTTATTTGACCATCATTAGATGTATTTTGAGTAATGGAACTAGCTGAACTAGTTATTTTAGGATAAATAACTAGTCCATTATTTGTTCCATATACATTACCACTAGTAAGCGTAATATTTGGATTGATATCAATACCATTGTTAATTTTAATATAACCATCCTCAGCAGATAAATTATCAATTCTAGTACCAAATATCTTACCATTATTTGTTGTAATAGCAGTTACACTACTAGATGCCATATTTATTCCATAAACTCTTGAATAAACACCAACTTCATTAAATAATTGCGAATTATCTCCTAAAGCATCTTTAAAGTAAATATCAACCTTTTTATTAATACTTTCGGAATTTGTTACTTTACTAGTTTCTTTATTTGTAACAATAATTGCAAAACTATCTGTTGTTGAATTTTCAGAAAGAACTGTAGATAGATTTTTAATATCACTAACGATTGGTGTTAATCTTGGGTCAACATAAGCATTATCAACCCAAATCAGTCTTGGGAATACCCAGTAATCTTCATTAGTACTACCTAAATTATCTCTAGTTAATTTCCAGATATTGCTTCCATCATAAGTTGAATTAAATGCTGAATTGCTATATAGCATCTCTTCAACACTTAGACCAATTCCCATAGAATTGTTTTCAATTACAAATTCTGCTAAATAATATATTGAATTCAATTCTAAAATATTTGCAATGTCATATTCTGAAGTTGATTGTGCTTTACCTATAATGCCACCTATTTTAGATGCGTTATTACTACATTTATTTGCAACAATATTAGCAATAGAATATACATTACTCATATTTACATTATTAGTATTAATTGAAGAGATTTCAAGCATTCCAATAATGCCACCAATAGTATTATATGCACTATTATTAGTATCTAATATATAAGTATAAATGTCATTAGAACTATAAGAATTATCTAATTTAATACTATTATATACATAACCAACAAGACCACCTAAATTAGCACCTTCTTGAGTAATATCATTAGTATTTTCTAATTTTAGAAGTCCTGATGCAAAACATTTAGATATATTTCCATCACTTATAGATGCGTAGCCTAGAAGTCCACCCATATTTACATTAGAATAAGATGTATTATCCAAAGTTAAAACTATATTAGCATAATAGCCACATTGTATTAACTCTCCACCTAGCATTTTACCGACAATTCCACCAATATTAAGAATTGTATTTTCACCTAATATTACAGCAGTGTTATTCTGAACAGCATTAGTACTAATTAAATTATTAATAGTACCACTAGACATTTTACCAACTGTTCCGCCGATATTAATTGAGATTTTATCTGTCTCCGAAATTGTAAATGCAAGTGTTACAGAACTATTTATTTCATTAATAGTATAACTACAAGATACTACATTACCAATAACAGAACCTAGGTTAATATTGCTTGTAGCAGTACGAGAAGTTAGATAAGTTGAATTATTGTTATGTACATAACTCATAGATTCTATGGAATTATTAAAATCTGTTATTTTAACATACCCATTAGAATTATTACCTAATTCACCGATCGTGCCACCAAAACTTATATTGCCTTTAGTATTATATATAGAACTAGCATATACTCCATTATTAGTAAATGTTAAACTAGTGCTATCACCTTTAATAATTTTAATTCCGTTAATAATAAATTCGTTATTGACTTGAACACCTTCTACAATACCCATTGCACCACCAACGGCTATTGTTTCAAAATTAACAAATCCATTATCAGCAGTAGTTGTTATATTAACTTTAGGGTCAGTAATTTCTACCGCTTGTAAAGTTGTTTTTTCCGCACCAACTGAGCCGGAATTTATTAACTTACCAAACATTGAACCAACTGCTAAAGTTGAATATTCACCCTCTTCAAAAGTAGCATTTATATTAATAGTCGGATTTAAAACCTTAATATCTTTAGACACATCAGAAGAACTTAGAGCCACATAACCGAACAAGCCACCTACATACATATCCTTACTATTAATAGAATTAGTTGTGCCACTAATAATAATAGATGGATTGGTTACAGTTACCATATTAGGTTTACCTGCTTGTGCGTCTTGTAAAGATGTTTCCGCTTTAATAACTAATCCGTCAGCATAACCACCAACACCGCCTACATAAGATGCCGAGAAAGAATCTCCAGAGATTTTAATCTGTGGAATAGTTTCATCTTCTCTAACTTTAAATTCCACATCAACATCAAATAAGGTTGTAGGAGTTGTACCTTTATTAAATGCATAACCAAATAAAGCACCTACTGCTGTAGAATAATCGGCAGAAGAATTTACATTAATATCATCAGTTATAATTAAATCAAAGTTTTTAAAGTACGCACCCTTTACTGCGGAGAATAATCCTGCAGTTGAGGTAGAAGTCATTCCTGGCAAAGTGATGGAATATCTCGATTCAGCCGAAGGATTGCTCATTAGTGTTCCTGTGAAAGGATTTCCAAGTGAAGCAAGAGGATTCGCATTTTTTGGAACTTCAATATTTGCACATAAATAATATGTCCTGTTAGGATATTTGTTGACTAATAATAAGTCATCATATTTATAAACCATAACTATGCTATCATCAAGTCTTGTCTCGTGTGTAGGTAAAGCACAACTATCAGTTTTGTTATAACTAGAATTAACATTTACACCCGACCATACTACACTACTCCAAATAGTTGATGGATAAATATGTTGTAATCTTGCTTTACCTTCAATAGATACATCAGAACCTACTTTGTCTGAAATATTAAATATAATATTTTCTTGTTCTGATATTTCGCTTGCAGATACAGGACTATTACTATTCTTTCCAGAGGCTGAAATTCTTGTTAGGTTATTTATTGCAAGGTCTTGGTTGTAAACTCTATTTAAAATCTCAGGCAAAGTTCTAACAGAAGAATATTGTCTTAATCTTGAGAAATGAGAAGAGTCTTCTATTGTATCTTTACTTTCAGAGACTTTAACAACTGTACCACAATACATATCTAAATCTCCAAATTTATGAACCTTTTGGAATATATGTGTTTCTTCGTTGTATACTCCTCCATCACTTAGAGTTAAGGAAGAGTCAATATTACCAATCTCATTAATTAGTTCAAATGAATAGTAACTATCTTTAGATGAAGAGTTGTTATAAGAATAAATAGAATTATATGTATATGTAGATATAGTGTAAATTGTTTCCGTCCACATTCTTTCCGAGACAGCATTTATACCTATATCACTTGCTTTGTCGCTTTGATAACCTATTAATGAGCCAACATTTGCTTCTTTAGCATCATTATTTAAATATGCTCTTCTAGTATTTAGACTTGAATAATTCCAAATATTAATTCCAACTATGCCTTCCATATTTAATGTTGGATTTTCACTTGAAGCCACTTTGAAACTAGTATAGTTATTTATAAATAATCCTAATTTATCTTCATCACTATCTAGGCCTGTTGTGTCATATTTTTTATTAAGAGCATCTTCTTTACTTGCATTGTATCCAGTATTAAGTCCTACAATTCCACCAATTCCTTTAAAGGCATAGACATCGGCTGTAGTATAAACGGCATTTATCTGTCCACCAATATTTACACCTATTACGCCACCAGCATATAAAGAATTGATATTATTAACATTTACTTTATTATAACTATCTACGACCGAACCTTCTTTATTAAGACCAACTATTCCACCAATATAATGTGGGTTAGAACCAAAGAATTTAGTACTTCCAACAGTGCTATATTCGGTATTCTCGTTATCAAAAGAATCTGCTCTATAAATCTGGCTTGATACATTAGTCATACTTGCTAGTGCTTCATCTATACTTTCTTGAACTTGTTTATCATTACTTACAAAACTTCTAGAAATTATACCCTGATTGTGTCCGACAAGTCCACCGGCAATTCTTGAGCCTTGAAGAACAGTATTTATTCCTACATAGGTTTGAGCAGAAGATATATTAGTATCTTTTCCTATATATCCAACAACTCCACCAACTATTTCACCTATTATTATAGTAGTAGAACCATTAAGAGTTAGATTTCTGATTGGGTTAACCTCGTTAGAAGATATTACACCGGTAATATTGCTTTTGTCTAAATCAATAATACCAACTAGTCCACCAGCATAAGATACCGTATTAACTGTAGAAATTATTGTTCCATTATCATCATTAGGTTCTTCATCTTTAGTGGAGATATACACATTATAACCAGAATTAATATTTAAATTGTTTTTGTAGTTAAATGTATTATAACTAGTATAATAATTGGCAGTAACAGATATATTACTTGTCAAATTGACAAGAGTACTATCACCAGTAACTCTACCAGCAATTCCACCAACAGCATTTAATCCAGAAATTTCGGTGTTTTCGCCATTAACAGTTACATTATATATCATACTATCAATTACTTGACCTGCAACTACACCAACATAATTAACACCTGTTCCAAATACCTCTGCAACATTTAATGTTAAATTCTTAACAACAGCCCCATCAGTTAATTTTGCAAACATACCTACTGAAGTCACTTTCTTATTATCGGCATCTGTGCTAGACAAGTAAACCTCAGTTTCTTCGTATTTACTATCTTTTTCTTGTTGTTTATTTATTGCATCATTACTAATGCTTGTATTAGCATTAATTCTAAGGTCGGAGATTTGCATTCCGTTTCCGTCTAAAAGTCCAGAGAAGATAACATTGAAAGTCTCCACATTAAGTTCATTATTATCAAATGTTATATCTGTAATTAATCTTAGATATTTATCAGATTTATAATTTAGTTCAGTATAATTAGTACCATCTTCATCGGTTTGATTTACAAAAGTATTATAATCTGAAGCAGTCTTAATAAGATATGGATTTAATATGCTTTCACCATATTCAATACTCAAACCATTTTTGTTTTCCAAAATAGAATAATATTCATAATTATTGATAGTTTCTGGAATTTGATTTTCTTCGTCAATTTTTATAAAGTTAATATCAAAATAGCAATGATTTGTAAATAACTTATTATCAAGAACTGATTTAATAATCATATTTTTGATGTTAGTTTCATTAGTATTATCACTTAATTTTTCATAAGCATCTTCATCAAAGTACATTTCTATAGATATATATTGATATAGCAAATTAGGAAAATCTGAAACACTAATATCACTATAAGCATTAGACAAAGTATTGTAACTATTAATTTTATTAACAACCTGTTCCGCAGTTAAGTGCTCACTTATTTTTGTTAATAAAGTTGTACTTGTAGTTTCAATTATAGTTGTAACAATATTATCTCTTCTAAAACCACTCATACTTTCTGCATATTCGGCAAGCATATTAGAATAAATAGTTTCGATTATTCGGCTACTATTATCCGATACATAATATTTTAAACTATAAGTTTTTAGATTAGCCGATACAAGTTGAGGAGCACCTGAAATATAATTATTTTTCTCAAAATAATTACAATTAATTGATAACGAATTTGGATAGAACCATACACCACCAATTAATTTATCGATAGCATCTTCAGTTACAACATTATCGTAACTTGGAGAGAATGCGAAAGATTCAAATGTATTATAGTTTGACAACTTCTCAAGAGAAATAGGCAAAGCAATTTGTAAAGAATCTTCAACATTATAACTATCCTCTACACCACTTGAATTTTTAAAGTCGGAAGAAACAACTTTCAAATAATAAGCGTTATCTATAGTTCCACTATTATTTGTTACACGATTTTCGTTAAGCATACTAATGAATGGATAATTATTAGAATCGGACTTTCTTACACTGCTTAAAGTATAAACATTATTAATTGTACCAGAATTGGTATATACAAAACCTGTGGCTTTGGCACCATAAACCAGGATGTTAGAATAACTATCATCTATGCTACCACTATTATTGTATACAAAGCCCGAACTATTACCATTTAAGGATATAACTCCAGTACTTCTAAGCCTTGTATTAGAATTTGTATAGTTAAAACCTGTAAAGTTTCCGATATCTTGACCAATTAAATTTTCTGAATAATTACCACCAATAGCATAAGAATAAGCAATTCTGCCACTATTAGTAAATACGAATGCCGAAGCCCCAAGTGTATCTACACTTTCAGCCGATACTTGAGCACTAACATTAGCACCCGCAAAGTAACTACTAGAAATTACTCCTTCGTTCTCAGCAACAAATCCTGCTACACAATCGAGTCCCCTAATGCTTATATTGTTAATATTTGAGTTGGAAATATATCCACTATTAATTCCAACTAAGCCACCTATTCTATTTTCAGTCGCAGATGAAGTAATATTACCGTAATCTAAGGAAACTATTGATAGTCTTCTTAAAACTTTTGAGTTATCTTTTGCAATAATAGAATAATTTAATTCTGAACCAACCTCATATTCGGTTATAAGACCTCTTGAAAGAAGTAATTCATTTCTTTCATTTCTATAAGAATTTGCATTATTTGTAATTCTAACATTAGTAATAATTCCTTTATTCTCACCAGCAAGAAGTCCAAAGTGAACCTGATTATAATTAGCAACATTTATAGTTAAATCGCCAACTTGTGATGTTGATGAGTTATTAGCAATATCACTAGTTAAACTTGTATCATTTTTTACTTCAATAATTAAATTTTTAATTGTTGTAGTACTGGAAATCTCAGAGAATATTCCTAATACAAGAGAATTAGAATTATTATTCTCTTCATCATTACTAATTTCTAATTTAGTATCATAGAAACTCTTAATTGTAAGCACATATCCATTACCATCAAGTGAAGCAATTGCAACGTTTAGAGGTGTCCAATCTTCAAGAGTAATATCTGCAAGTAAAATATAGTATCCACCCTCTTCCATATTCATAAGTTCTTCTGCTGTATAAATAGGCTCTGGATATTCTTCATTAGAAAGTCTAGAGAATTGAAGACCAAATGTAGTAGATTTCTCATATACAAATTCAGTTCCAGTAACCCTCGGATTTACAACTATTCCATCGGAATTTGCACTAGTATATTCAAAAGTAGCAATGGCTTTAAGTGAACTTGTAGGATTCTTGGTATTATTCTTAATTAAGAAATATTCCCCACTTTGAGTAATTTCAAAGTCTGCATATCTTCCAACTTCAATTTGATTTTCTATATTACCATTTAAAACATAGAAAGATTTACTCTGAGCCTTAGACAATTCATTAGCATAATAACTAATTCTTGAACTAATTATTCCACCATTTAAAGCATCATACTCTTCATCATAAGACGCGTTTAACAAAATCATTAAATCATATGGTTGATTATATACGCCTTCAAATTTATTAGTTTCTTTGTTAACATATTTAACTTCAATACTATCTATTGTAAACAATGCAAGTCTTATCTTAATTGTATCACTAGAAGTGTAAATTCTGCCATTTACATCTAAAGAAACTGTACCTTTAAGTATAATATCCTTACCAATATATTTAGAATAAGAACCTAAATCACTGATTTTCTTAATGTCAATTGACGCACGATTACTGCTTAACCAGACTGGTTCGGTGCTAGTAGCAACATCTTCAAGATTTAAAGAACCTTCTTCTACCGACCAAAGGACTTCTGCATCAGCATCAACATCAATATAAATTGTTTTGCCAAAAGCAATTACGCCACTATCTTCACCATTAATTGTAAGTTCAACACCTGGTGCACGAGTAACTGTTATATTTAAAGTTCCACAACCATTTTCTTGAATTATACCTTGATAATAACTACGATATGTAATTGTAAAATCGGTTGAACCAAATGCTATAGTAGGTACGATTGTTCTTATATAGAACTTACCATCATAAGTATAGTAATTTGTACTTTCTTGCGTATACATATTACTAAACTTTCTAATTTTAATTCCCCTACCATTTTCGATAATCTCTCTATTTTTGGTATGTGTTGTATAATACCCATCAAAATATGTATTAGTAGAATCATATACCGCTACTAGTTGTTCAAGAGAGATATAATAACCACTTACCTCATTAGAAACTATTTCAATATAATCAACATTTGAGTAATTAGGGAATAAATCTAATTGAATAAGTCCTGCATATCCAGAAACTAATGTATTAGAAGCATAATAATCATTTATCTCATAGATTTCTTGATTAGTAACATATTGGTCAACAGATGAGAAATGAATAGCCATACTATCATTAATTTCTTGTCTATTGATTTTTACATTAGTAGAAGCAGTTTGATTTTCATTATTATAATCTACAACTGCAAAATTAAGTTCATAAATATTAGGAAGGTCATCATCAAATAAATATTTCTCAACAATGCTTAATCTAAAATTGTACTCTATTGAGACTAGTTCCTCGTCAACATAAATTTCATCTCTACTTATGACTTTTAATTGTACTTTGTCAAAGAAGTATACGGCCCCCTCTTCTACTTTTATATATCCACTCATATCAGAGTCATAAGCAGTTAAATTAAATTTATTTTCATCATTATAAATGCTAACTTTCTTATTATCCTTATTTATATAGAAATATAGAGAACTTTCTTCGTCATCGGTGTCAACTGTAACTTTAATATTAGCAGTATTTAATGGAGAAATTTCCTGAGAAGAGGTAGTCTTAACACCATAAGTACCTTTTATAATCTTAATCTCAAGAAGTTTGGCAATACCGCCACTTACATAACCTGTTTTTTCAGAATTAAGAGTTACATAATCTTGAGTAAAATCATACAAATATGTAATTTGACCATTGTTAACAATATATGGTACTGCAAGAAGTTTTACATAGCCTTCGTCTATACCTGTTAATTTTAATTGGTCTTCACCATCTGCATACAAAGCATATTTATCATCTTTTCCAAATAAATTACTAAAATGCAATCTTTCGAATGAATTACCATTGACTAATACTTTATCTACTTCCCTATCTCCTGTAAAGAAAATTGTGTCATTAGAACCATCATTCTCTACATAGAAATACCTAATTCCATAAGTGTTATTAGTTTTTAATTTTAGAAGTTTATTATCTTTCATATAACTATTTAGATAAGAATTATTGATTACTAAACTTCCATTGAATTTTGCAAATAAATTAGTTGTAATTTCCTCATTTTTAACTATTGTAATTTCAGAAATTTCGTTATTATAACTTAGATTATCATATAAGCCAAAAGTATTAATAGCATTTATTATGTTTAGTGAGAAAGATTTTCTATCTTCTTCATTTGGATTATAAGCAGAATATACTTCAAATTCAACACTTCCAATACCTTTTACTTGAATATAGACCTCACCGTCAATAATAACAACTTCGGCAATATTAGGATTATTTGATTCAATAATAACCATTCCATTCT
Source organism: Christensenellales bacterium (assembly GCA_051886095.1). Taxonomy (GTDB): domain Bacteria; phylum Bacillota; class Clostridia; order Christensenellales; family UBA1242; genus UBA11490. The sequence goes on from JBJEXU010000271.1 coordinate 16,084, forward strand.
GAAGGAAAGGTGGCCATATTGTAATTCCCATTACCTTAGATAGTTTGTAAGTATTATAGTCATTAATTAAATTAGCAATATATCTACTATATTCTACATCAATTAAACTATATCTTCCGTCCATATTAAGGTCTATTACTCTTACGGTCTCGCCATTAATAGTCTGGTCTACATAAGTTATTTTAGAATAATCAAGTTCGTAGAAGAATATGGTTGTATTGTTTGCATTAATTGTATTTTTACCACTAGACGAAGTAATAATAGTACTTAACCAAACGTTTTCATAATCTATCCTATTGTTTATAGCATTAGTTTGACCAATCTGAATTACAGTAGGAGCTAGATTAATAATCATATTAACATAAGTACTATTATCCTCTATAAATGTATCATTTCTACCAAAAGAAATTGGATAAGAATAAACTTGCTCATTGAAGTATTTTAAATACTGACCATTAGGATAAATAATAGAATTACTTGCATCTAAATTAAATCCTGAATTATCTACATTATTTGAGATATATACAGGTTTCATATAAATTGGGCTATCGTTAACAGTTTTAGAAACTTCACCAGTACCTAAAACAATTCTACCATTATCATAACAAGATATAGCACCTCTTACGAAAACACTATCACTATTTGCACTGGTTTTACCACTAAAAGAATATTCTACATTATCAAAGAAGAAAGTTTTAGTTGTAATTTTATACTCTTTTCCATCAAATTTTTCTGAATAAGTATAAGGAACAGAATAAGCACTTAAATAGAATTTATATTTATAATTACTTGGTTCGTTAATACCATTAACATCAACTTCTTGTTCATATATTTCATTAATAGTTGCTAAATTAATTGTACCTTTGTTGTTAACGGGAACTTCAGTATAATAAGTATTATTTCCATCATCTAATTTGATAGATAAATACATTGTAATATCACTGCCAGCAACAAGACTATTATACGAGATAACATTTGTTACTTTAATACTGCTATTGCTTGGTATAACGTATCTCTGACCATTATACATAACAATCATAGCACCCGGAACATCTATGTCGCCAGTTCTAAAATTATTCTCACTATAAATTTCTCTACTTTCTCCGCTAGCAACTTTATTTGTAATAGCACTCCTTGTATTTTTAACATAATCTATGCTAGAAACACTTGAAACAATATTTCCAAATTTAAATAATAAGTTATTTTTTACATCTTTGACATTAATATTGTAATATTTACTAAAGTTTAAATTATTCAAATCAGTTAAACTAGGAGATATTTCATAAAGGTTTTCAGCACTTGCTGGTTGATAAATATACTCACCCGAAGCATTTGTAGTTGTGGCTGAAATATGTAGAAGATATTTAGTAGTATTATCTACTTTATATGTATTTAATTCATTAGCATAGCCTATAAAACCGCCATTATTAATATAAACATTATTTGTACTATTAGCATCATAAACAGTTCCTAATGCTGTAGTATTAAATATAACTGTTAAACCATCTGCTCTACCAATTATTCCACCGAAATATGTCCTATAAGTTTCTTTCTTACCATCAGAATTTGTTATTACATCTTCCTTAGAAGGTGCAACAACTATAGCATTAGCATAAGCAGAAGATATAAGCCCATTATTTGCATAACCGATAAAGTTAGAAACATATTGTTGTCCGTTACTAATTAAACCAAGACATATATCTCCATAATATAAATTGTTCATATTGTTTCGATTATAAGCAGTTGAAACTTCTCTATTATAATACGACATAACTGAGTTATAACTTATAACACTATCAAAGGTTAAATCGGTAATCTCATTATATGCATTTTTGAGAAGGTTAACATTAGTTGAATAATAACCTATTAAACCACCCACATAAGTAAAACCAAATATTGCAGTGTTAAAGTATGAATAATTATCTTTGAAGTCTAGGAATTGAACTTTATTAGCACTAATATAATGATTAGCAACATTACCAAATTCCGATGTTAAACTAGAAAGACCATCCATTGAAGAACCAATTAAGCCACCCACATTAATTATGCCAATTAAATTTGGTATTACTATATTATTACTTACTCTTGCATAGTTAGTTCCAACTATTCCACCAACACTATTTATACCATATACAAAACATCTAACTGAAAGGCCATCAACAACTCCACTGTATTCGTCGTCTACACCTTTCTCGCTGGCATTAATTCCTACTACACCACCAAAGGTAGAATGTCTATTAACATTGTCAAGTTTTTTACCCGGATTGATAATTACCGCCACATCAAAACCACTAAGACCAGAAGATACTACAAATGAGTTATTTCCTTCTAAAGTCATTTGGTCTATTGATTTGCAAATAATTCCAGTATTTACACCTGCGACACCACCAGCCCTAATAGTTTTGTTAT
>JBJEXU010000272.1:0-4860 GCA_051886095.1 Christensenellales bacterium
TAACAGGTGAACCCATTATATTACTTTGATTATCTAGATATGTAACCCAAGAATTTTCAAATGGATTATGCACAGTATTCTGATAATCCTTGTTTATATTTTTAACAAATTTACAACCGCTATATATTCCATCAGCATAATATTTTCTTAGTGTTTCAACATTATCGGCTAGTTCAAGAGTAAAGTTGTATTCAGGATAACTAGTAGCCATTTCATTAAGTTGTCTTTCCATTCTTTTAATAAAATCAGCCCTATCCCTAGGCTTTTCTTTGCCAAATACTTCTTCTTGTGTAACATAACTAAAATTATCGCAACCATCTTCAATGTTTAAAGCCCAATACTGAAGTCTGCCTCTTAGTATTTCCTCAATAGCATCAAGATTAGTGCCATTTAAACAAGTTTGTTGGCACTCACTATTAAAATAATAAATTATACCCGGATTGCCAACATTTCTATTAAATAAAATATGATTACAATCAAGATTGGTTACATCTACAAAATCAAAATCGGGCTTAGCAAGTAATTCTCTATCTTTATCAGTAAAAGGAAAACTTGATTTAGAAAGTTTGGTAAGAAACATTTGAAGGGATGTTAATTTGTTCTCCTGATATCTTCTAATATCTCTAACAACATCACAAGAATATCTTTTTCTAACAAGCCTTATTGCTCTATCTAGAACTCTTACTATATCCTGTAGTTCCTCAAATTTATTGTCCCCAGTTAAGTTAAATAATTTATAACCTTTTTCTCTAGTTTCTAAATATTTAGATTTTTGCTCTTCGTTAATTTGGTCTAAGAAAGGCATATTCTCAAGATTATCACCTTCTGCCATACAATTAATAAGGGGACTTTCTAACTCACTTTCGTCCCAAAGTATTTCAGACATTTGTTTAGGTATACGCCTTAAACCCATAAATCTTTTAAACTCGTGAATAATCTCATCACTATGCATATTTAATATTTGATTATAATACTCATAAATAACTTCTGGTTGAATATAAGGGATATATTCAACAGTATCTAATCTTTTAGATATTTCCTCTTTGTATTCTTCTCCATACATTTGAGTAAAAATATCCTTAAATTTGTCTTTATGTTTCTCATAATCAAAGAATACATAATTGCCATTCTCTATCATAATTTTTCCCCCAATCTTTTCTTTAAAGTCTATGCTTTAAATTAATTTATAAAAAGAATAAATTTTTATAAATTTCCACCTTAGTAAGAATAGTTTAACATAATAATATGTGAATTTCAATACCCAAAATAAAAAAAGACAATAGTAATTTTTTTACCTCCTAAAATCAACTAATTTAATTGACATTGTTTTAATTAAAATGTTATAGTTTTTATTGTACTTAAATATATTATTTTGCATATTAAATATAAGGCTTTAATAAAATCAAAGAAAAAATTTTTAATTATTAAAACCAACATAATAAACTAATTGAGTGATGTTTAACATCGTTCAATCTTTTTTAATAAAAATAAAAAGGGGATATAATGAAGCAATTATTTAAAAGACTAAAATTTATAGATTATTTAATGCTTTTAGGCATTATTGTTTTTGTTCTTATTCAAACTTATTTTGAAATGGAATTTATAAGTCACGTTAAAGATATGCTAGATTTAGTAAAACTAACTGCTACTCCTGCCGATTACTGGGAAATAGGTTGGAAAATGATTGTGACTGCAGTAATTATTTTCGTAGCAATAGTAATCGTCAACTTATTATCATCGTATTTTTCCAGTAAACTTGCTATGAATTTAAGGGTGGATATTTTCCGCAAGGTTAATTCCTTTAGTGCTAGCGAAATAAACAAGTTTAGTACTGCCAGCCTTATTACTCGTAGCACTAACGATGTCACTCAAGTTCAGAGAACTCTTATGATGTCCTTAAAGATGCTATTTACCGCACCTTTTATGGCATTCTTTGCAATAAGGAAAATTACTCTTAGTAATATGACCTTAACCTGGGTATCAGTTGGATATTTAGCAGTAATGTTACTTATATTAATAACCCTTATTTTCTTGGTTGTTCCTAAATTCAATGTTGTGCAGAAACAAACAGATAGGCTTAATTTAGTTACTAGAGAAAATCTAACAGGAATTAGGGTAGTTAGAGCATATAATGCGGAGAAATATCAAGAAAAAAAATTCAATGTTGCTAATGAAGAACTAACCAAAACCAATTTATTTATCAATAGAATGATGTCACTTATGAACCCATCTCTTAACCTTATAATGCATCTTCTAACACTTACAATTTATTGGATAGGCGCTCGCCTTATTGGCAATCATATTACAGACTATTCAACCATTGCTACATTTAGTCAATATAGTATGCACGTTATAATGAGTTTTATGTTTATAACACTTATGTTTGTAATGATACCAAGAGGCATTGTATCTTTAAAGAGAATTAACGAAGTTCTTGATACTGAAGTATCTATTAAAGATGGAACAGTCGAGAAATCGGAAAATTTAGGCACAGTTGAATTTAGAAATGTATCCTTTAAATATCCCGATGCTGAAGAACCAGTGCTAGAAGATATTTCTTTTAAAGTAGGCAAGGGTCAAACAATCGCTTTTATCGGTTCGACGGGTAGTGGCAAAAGCACACTTATTAATCTTATCCCAAGATTTTATGATGTTACAAGCGGTCAAGTTTTAATTGATGGAATTGATGTTAAAGCATATAATTTAGAAACACTACATAACAAAATAGGTTATGTTCCACAAAAAGCCAATTTATTTAGCGGTGATATTGAAAGTAATATGCAACTTTCCAAAGAAGACGCAACAGACGAAGAGATTGCACACGCACTTGAAATTGCTCAATGCTCCTTTTTAGAGAGACTAGAAGATGGTTATACTCAACCAGTTTCTCAAGGTGGCAAAAATTTCTCTGGAGGACAAAAACAAAGACTTTCTATTGCGCGTGCAGTTATTAAAAAACCCGAAATATTTATCTTTGACGATAGTTTCTCGGCACTTGACTTTAAAACCGATAAAAACCTAAGAAGTGCTTTAAAGAAAAACACTAAAGATGCAACCATAATTATAGTTGCACAAAGAATTAGTACAATTAAAGATGCAGATATAATTGTAGTATTAAATGATGGAAAGATGGTGGGAATGGGCACTCACAATGAACTTGTTAAAAATAACAAAATTTACAAGGAAATCCTTGATAGCCAAACCAAAAAGGAGGTAAAGTAATATGTCTAAAACTCCTAATGGTCACGGAAAAAATGCTAATGTTATGCAAAAACCAAAAGATTTTCGCAAGACATTTAAACAGTTACTAGTTAATTTAAAAAGTTATGCTTGGCAATTAATTATAGGGTTGCTTTTCGCGGGTATAGGAACTGTACTTTCTATAATCGGTCCCGACCAAATTCAGAAGATTGGTACTCTTCTATTGGGCGAAACTATTGTATTTAGCGAAGTTACTAAAATTGCAATAGGCTTGCTTATTATATATGCTTGTAGTTTTCTATTTTCATTTTTGCAAAATTATATAATGAGCGGTGTTACTGCTAGAATATCTAAAGATTTTCGTAGTAAATTAACAATCAAAATTAATAAACTTCCTTTGAAATACTTAGACAAAACTAGTTATGGCGATGTATTATCTAGAATAACTAACGATGTTGATTTATTATCCGATACTCTTAACAATTCATTATCATCAATAATCAGTTGTATCGCTACTATCCTTGGTTCTATTATTATGATGTTCACTTACTCGTGGAAATTAACTTTAATTACACTTTGTATTCTTCCAATTACTTTGATAGTTGTAACATTAATGTTCAAAGCAAGTCAAAAATATTTTAAAACTCAACAAGATGCTCTTGGAGAAATTAATGGTCATATCGAAGAAATATATTCAGGACATAATGTAATTACTATATATAATGGTCAGGACGATGCTTTAGATAAGTTTAATGTTATTAATAAAAAACTTTTCACTTCTGGATTTAAAGGAAATGTTTTAAGCGGACTTACACACCCAATTATGAATTTCTTTGGTAATATTGGATACACACTAATAATAATTATTGGCGGAATAATGGCTATTGAAAATATTACTTTTATTCCTATGGTAATTGCGTTCGTAAGTTACTACAAAATGTTTAATAACCAAATAAGTCAAATTGCAAGTATTTCTAGCACACTTCAAACAACTGTTGCGGCAAGTGAAAGAATATTTGAGTTCTTAGATGAAAAAGAACAAGATGACGAAAGCAACAAAACACTTAAACTTACCAACATAAAAGGTGATGTTGAATTTAAAAATGTTAACTTTGGTTATACTCCAGAAAAACAAATTATATATGACCTAAATATTAAAATTAAAAGCGGTCAAAAGGTAGCAATCGTAGGCTCGACCGGTGCAGGTAAAACAACCCTTGTTAATCTTCTTATGAGGTTTTATGAAGTAGATAGCGGAAGTATTTTAATTGATGGGGTTAATATATCCGATTTAAAAAGAGAAAATGTAAGACAATTATTCGGAATGGTTCTTCAAGACACTTGGTTATTTGAGGGCACTATTAAGGAAAATATCGCTTATGGCAAAACAAAAGTTAAAGATGAAGACATTATAGAAGTTTGTAAAAATGCTGGCATTCATCATTTAATTATGTCTCAGCCAAAGGGTTATGATATGATTCTTACAGATGATAGTAATTTCAGTATGGGCGAAAGACAATTACTAACTATAGCAAGAGCAATGCTTCAAGACGCACCTATGCTAATTCTTGATGAAGCAACCTCGAGTGTAGATACTCGAACGGAAGTCCTAATTCAAAAGGCAATGGATAAACTTCTTAAAAATCGAACTTCGTTTAT
>JBJEXU010000273.1:0-4845 GCA_051886095.1 Christensenellales bacterium
TACAAGTTCACACCTGAAGAAGTAGCAACTAATATGCTTGCTAATCTTGAGTTTACAGATAGGCAAGTAGGGGCAATCTTAAATAACATAATAGAAAGTCAAGAAAAAATTGAAATTCAACTGGGAAGTGTTATAAATTTAAAAGATTATGTGTTTAAAGTTGTGCAAGTTGCTTTTTCTAATATAACTGAAACGACGACCGATTTTAATGTAGTTATCAAGATTGATTTAACAAAAATAAAAGAAGAGCAAATGGCAAAATTTCCATTTAATTGGATAAGAAAAGGGGTTCCAGATAGTTTATATTTTTCATCAACAATAACTTTAACAAAAGGAACTAATGCTTTTGAATATACAACTGAAGGAAATGGTTTATTAATTAACAATCTTTCTAGCAGTGAAACTGATAGTATATTTAAAACAATAAACACTTTCTTAAAATTAGGAAATTCAAAAGAATTTTCAAAAATAATAGGGGATACTTTTGTGAATGTTTTAATTGGAAATGATACAAATTCGGGACTTGCTTATTCTTTAAAAGATGCAGGGGCCTCAGACTTCTCATTTGAAACAGACACAACAAATAATTACTTTATAATTGAAAAATAAAACAAGTTTTAAAGCCAATATCAACAAATGACATAATTGATATTGGCTTTTTAATCAAATAAAATAATTTATATTACAAAAATAATTTCTAAACAAATCATATATAAGTAATACCAATAGGGTTCGCAACAATGGAATTGTTGACAGGCAGAGCATGGGAGACCTAATCGACAATAAAAAATGGCTTAATAAAGCCATTATTTTGGCGGAGAGACGGTTATCCAATCCTAACACCCAAATATATATCGGTGCTAGGTGGATAAGGATTATTTTAAGGTTTTAATTTGTTTATTTCATCTTCTGTTTGAAATTTCATTTTAAAATTATCATCATCAATTTTATTAAATGTCTTCTCTTGATTTACAAAATTTCGTAACATTTGTTTTAAATGCTTTGGAGTGTCAATTTGAGCAAAATTTAATAGGCTATGAACGATATCCGTATTAACAACTTCATTTCCAGTGTATTTCTTATATAAGTAAACTAATATATAGATTTTTTGAGTTATAGATTTTGCCAAAGAATATGATTTAAATTCTTCAATAAATTCACGCTCATTATTGATTTTCAAATCAACTATTTCTAATTTCATGGGTTTACTGCCGGATGTTGCTTTTGTTTTCTTTTTTGTATAATTCTTTTTTTCTTGTTCATTTAAAACATCTTTATCAGTACTTTCCTTAGTTGAATTGTCAATGTTAATACACTGTATGAGAGAGTATATTTCCTTTACTTCATCAATTGGACCTTCAATTTCAAACTCTAAATTATTATTTTTGTATTTAACTATCATATTTTCTCCTTTTATATCCAATTTTTATAATCTATAAGATTAACTAATTCTTGATAACATAGTCTTAGGTCACCTTTTAAATTATCAATATCATTCTTATTTGCGCAATATCTTCTATTATGTGCAGATAAATCTCCAAACTTTTTAATTTTTTCAAAACCACTTTTTTGATTTCTACCTATATTCCAAGAGGTTTCGCTAATCAGATTTTTTAATAAATCTTTAAGATATAAAAAATCTCCATTTTTATCTTTAATTTTATTATCTATTTTATATCTTTCAAAACATTCAATGATTAGTATTTCTAATAATTTTCGTAACATAACTGCACAAGCATCATATAGTCCTAAATCGTAGCAATTTATTGCTTGTTTACTTATATTAACTAAATATCCCCTTGTTTTATCGAATATGGATTTTGGAAATAATTCATCTGAAGGAGGTGGAGTGATAATTACTGAAAACACTTTATCAAGTCTTTCTTTTTCTTTTGCGATTAAAACGTATTCACCTATTTTTTTCTTTAAAAGAATTTTTTGTTTTCCTTCCGAAAAACTTTTTAGTAATTTTGGAACATTTGAATAAGGCTCTAATTTTAGTAAATTGTAACATTCTAAAATATCTTTTGCTGTTATATATTCAAAATTGCTGATGGTTAAAAAATATAAAAAATATTTTGCTTGTTCTGTTTTATTTAAAGATATAAAATTATCAATTTTAAAAATAAAACTTTCTAAATAGTTTTTAGTAATCATTTATTGGAGTCCTTATTATGTGGTAAATCTTGTTCAACAAAATTGATACCCTTAATAGAAGTTGTAATTTTTCCATTATTGAAATTGATATATCCATATCTGTTACTACTACAATCTCTTAAATTTTGCACTATTACAGCCGGGATTTTTTTATTGAGTTCACGGTAACAAGTAAAAATATGGTCGGGATTAATTTCTTCCAAGCCTAAAATATGCTGTAGATAATAAGTCATAACAGCAGAGTTTTGGATATTCCCATCTGGCCTTTTTTCTTCAAAAAATTCAGCTAATGATTTATTTCCTGATGGTTTTAAATTTAAATCTTTTATTAATGTTGGTGTATAATTATTTGTATACGAGTTTGTTGAACTTGCTGATTTTCTCTTTACTTTTTTAATTGAATTTAATTTTATATTACTGTTATCAATATTACAATTGTTATGTTCAATTTCATTTCTCTGTATTTCATATAATTCATCTTTTAATAAATAATCAAATATTTTTGTATGTAAATTTTCCGGAAACTCTTTTATTATTGGTAAAATTTCTTTTAATTCATCAATTTTTTCTTTAGAAATCATATTACTTCTCCTTTTTACAAGTATATATTAACATATGCTAAGAGACTTGTCAAGTATTTATTTATATTTTTTAAATCATATACATATAAATAAATACAAAAAAGAATAACTATATTTCAAGTTCTTCCTTATTGTTTTATTGATTTGATTGCAAACGAGTGTAGACTTCATTTGCTGTTAGATTTGAAAAGTCGCCGTTGGTTTCGGCAAAGTTTTTTAAGTCGGTGCCAAGAATAAAGGATATTCGCTTTATTTGCTTTTGGCTTAATTTTGTTTTGCCTTGCCTTAATACTCTAGTATTAAGATTGAAAGTGGCTGTATTTTCTGGTATATCTTCACAATCAATAAAACATTGTTTATCAATAAGTTTTGTCATAATATCATTTTTTTTATGATATCGTATGTTAGCTACTTATTGATTTTAATCCGACTTCTTACATCAATGTTAGAAGTCATTTTAATTATAGCATATTCTTTTAAATATTGATAGAGTTTTGATAAAAATATACAAAGTGGGTATCCCACTTGTGTAAGGTATGGGGAGTGGTTCAAAATTAATCACGGCACCTTTCAAGGTGAAACACCGAAAAAACCTTATTTTATAAGGGGTTTTAAGGTGTGAAAAGTGCATTTTGAGTCCGCTCCTTATCCTGCTCCCTAAAATATTTTTAATATTTTTTCAAAAACATACTTATATTTTTAAATTTTGTGCTATACTGAACTTGTATAAGGAGATTAACAAATGAAAACACCAAATGAAAAAGAATTTATCTCATCAATCGTAAAAGCTTCCGTTATGGCTTATGCTGAAGGTTTTGAATGTAGACATATTGGAGAACACAACAATCCAGAAGGAACTATAAACATGAAGATACATAACGTATTTATTGAAGCGTTAGGGAAAGAGATACAATATTATACCGCTTTGTCTAGGTCTCTTGATAGTTCATTAGGAAATATGCTTGAAAAAATGGCAATCGCATTGGCAGAACAAAACTATGTCGTAAAAAGAGATGTTGAAGGACCATTATACAATGGACAAACTCAATTAATTGCTAATATTTTAGAACAATATAAAAGACACGCAAAGAAGCCAGAGGTTTCAGACTATTCAAATATGTTAGAAATTGATAATGGAAGAGAAAGCCACGTTAGACATGATTCTGATTATTATTTATATGATAAAGAAACTGATAGACATTATTTGATTGAACTTAAAATTGGTGGAGATTTGGATAATAAAAAAGCGAGGGCAGAAAAAGAAGCTATCCTGGAGCAATATGCTATATTAAGCAATATTGTTGGAGATACTTCTAAGATTAATATATATTTTGCTACAGCATATAATAGATACGGCGAAAATAAACCTTGGAAACAAGAAAGAGTTAAGCAATTTTTTGGCACAGATGAATTATTGATCGGAAAAGAATTTTGGAATTTTATTTGTAAATCTGAAAATGGCTATAAGTATGTTTTAGAAAGCTATAGAGAAAATGCTCACTATATCAGAGAAGCTCTTGATAGAATTAAAGAAAAATATTTAGGTTAAAGATATGCCAGAATATACAGAAATAGGAGTCGCAAGACTTTATCATCAAGATAACAGAGAAGTAATGAAAACAATCCCTGATTGTTCGGTGGATTTAATTTTAACAGACCCACCTTATAACATTGCCAAATATTCTACAGGCAATATAAATTTACCAAATAGAACTCCACTAAACAACGATATTGCAGAGTGGGATAAAATTGAAGTTGACCCATATGAATATGTAAAAGAATTTAAAAGAATTTTAAAACCAAATGGAAATATTTTTGTTTTCACTACTTACAACTGTATAGGAAAGTGGCATGAAGCATTTGACCATGAATTTGATACTACTCAATTTATGGTATGGCACAAAACAAACCCTGCTCCAAACATTTTTAAAAAAAGTTTCTTAAATAGTTGTGAATTAATTATTTGCTTTTGGAATAAAGGTCATGTATGGAATTTTTCTAATCAAAGAGAAATGCATAATTTTATGGAGTCCCCCATATGTATGTTTCCTGAGAGATTAAAAAATCCAAAACATCCAGCACAAAAACCAATAAAAATACTACAACA
>JBJEXU010000274.1:0-4818 GCA_051886095.1 Christensenellales bacterium
AATTAAAATATGTTACACTTAAATTATGAGAAAACAAAAGAAGAAATCTGAATTATGGAAACTTGTTAAATTTTACAAGAAATATCTGAAATTTTTAATATTAACATTTATACTAAGTGGAACTTATACAGCATTATCTGTCTGCTCCACTATTCTTTCAGGCAACTTACTAGACTCGTTCACTAACTTTGTGCCAGAAAATACAGTAAAAATTGCAATAATTCTATGCCTCACTTGTATAGTAATTGAAGGGGTCACCAATTTATGGTCAAGGACGGTACTTAAACTTAATAGTAGTGTTGACTTTGATATTAAACAAAAAATGCTTGAAAGTCTTATGAAACTAAAAATTAAGAATTTTGATAACTTAAATTCTGGTGTTTTTGTTGCAAGAATTAACAAAGACTCATACAATCTTTCTGAATTATTTGACGAAATCACTGACGATTTATCGACTATTCTATTAAATGTCTCTTTCATTATATATTCTTTCTTCATTAACATTTATTTGGGTCTATTCTTGCTTCTTAATATAATTGTCATTTATTTATGGGAATGTCTGAAAAATAAATATTATCTAAAAAAACACATTGAATATAAGAGACTTGACGAACAAGTTGTTGGAAGTTATGGCGAGGTAATTAGAGGCATTAGAGACATTAAGAACCTTGATATCAAAGAACCTATTAATGATAAACTTAACAAAGAACAATATAACACCATTCAAGCCCAAAAAGACCAAATTCATACAAGGCGTACTTGGAACAGATATAGAGAAGTAATTAAGCACATATTTGATTTATTTTTTATATTACTTTCTTGTTATATGATTGTATATCATAACTTAAAGATAGGCGACTTTCTCATTTTATTTATGTACAAAACAAAAATACAATCATTTGTTAATTCTATTTCTAATATCAAAGAAAAACTTGCCGATGGAGAGGTCTCAGCCCATAGAGTATTTGAAATAATAGAAGATAGCGGATACTCTAAAGAAACTTTTGGTAATAAAAAACTTAACAAAGCCAAAGGAAGAATTGAATTTAGAAATGTTAAATTTTCCTATGATAACACTATATTATTTAAAGACCTGTCATTTACAATCAATCCAAATGAAATAGTAGCATTTGTTGGAAAATCTGGCGAAGGCAAATCAACTATAATAAATTTAATTAATAAAAACTATTCAATTAATTCTGGAGAAATATTAATAGATAATATAAATATTGAAGAACTAGACGAAGAAAGTATTAGAAAAAATATTTCTATAGTTCCTCAAGTTCCATATATTTTTAATATGACAATAAAAGACAATTTAAGACTTGTTAAACCAGACGCAAGTATGGAAGAGATTATAAAAGTATGTAAAGATGTAGGAATTGCAGAATTTATTGAAAGCCTACCCTTAAAATATAATTCATATATAGGTGAAAATGGACTCACACTAAGCGGAGGACAAAGACAAAGACTAGCAATAGCAAGATGTTTATTAAAAGAAAGTAAAATAATTTTATTAGATGAAGCAACGAGTGCATTAGACAATGAAACTCAAAATAAGATTAACAATGTAATACAATTCATATCTAAAAATCATACAGTAATTGTTATTGCACATAGATTATCTACAATTATAAACTCAGATAGAATATTTGTACTTAATAATCATAAAATTGAAGCCATAGGCACACATAATGAATTATTAGAAACAAATAGTACATATAAAAAATTTTATAAAGATTTTACTGAATAAATGAATATTATACTCAGTGCGAGTTTTATGCGTAAAGCATAACATAAACACGCTAGTATAAATCCAATATTATCAAAAGAGAAACAACTCAAACGAGGCTCTTATTTTGAGCAAAAGACGAGTTTTGTGCGAACGCCCTCGTACGATAGTTACGAGTACACGCGACAAAAGCGAGTTGATATGTAATATCAATTATCCGTTAGGATAACGAATCTCTATCCGCAACAAAAAAACCTCTTACGAGGTTTTGATTGGAGCGGAAGACGAGATTCGAACTCGCGACATTCGCCTTGGCAAGGCGACGCTCTACCACTGAGCCACTCCCGCATATTTAATTTTTGCGTTCGCCTTGACAAGGCGACGCTCTACCGCGCTTTCTGCCGCCGCTCCCGCATATTTAATTTTTTGCGTTTGCCTTGGCAAGTCGACGCTCAACCGCGCTTTCTGCCGTCACTCCCGCATATAAAATACATATGTTTATTTTGCAAGGATATATTAATCAAACTTACACAACATATATTAAATAAATGGTGGGAGTTATAGGGCTCGAACCTATGACCTCCTGCTTGTAAGGCAGATGCTCTCCCAGCTGAGCTAAACTCCCACATCTTAAGGCTCATTCGCTTGAGTACTTTACTAATATACCATTATTTTAAAATAATTGCAACACTTTTTAATAACTTTTTAAGAAAATTTTGATAAATTTATTTTTTTACTCTATTATCAAAATTTTTGTTTAAAATAATGTTAATGAACATTTATATTTTAAAAATCATAAGAATATCTAAAGTAAAATTTTTATTTAAATTTTAATAACTAACAAAAAATTTCAAATAAATACTTTACTTGATTTAATTAATGTGATATAATACACATGTTAAACCTATGGCACCATAGCCAAGTGGTAAGGCCCGGGTCTGCAAAACCCTTATGCCTCAGTTCGAATCTGAGTGGTGCCTCCATTTTGCTGGTGTGGCGGAATAGGCAGACGCACAGGACTTAAAATCCTGCGGTGTAACAACCGTACCAGTTCAAGTCTGGTCACCAGCACCATAAAAACGAACTCTATGTTCGTTTTTTTTGTGTCTTGTGACCAGTTTGTGCTTCGCACATGTTTTCTTTAAGAAAACACTTGAACTTGTATTCGTCGCTTGCCAGTGCAAGCACTTCCGCTCCGAAATATACTCTCTCCGTTCGCATAGACAAGTCTGTACTAGTACCTTAAAAACTAATATTTTGTTCGTTTTTTTGTTTTACAACAAAAAACCTTAAAAATCTAAAACATAAATGGTAAAGTCTTAAACATCATAAATGTATTTAGGTTTTTAAGGTTAAAAGAAATGTGAAACTAGGCTAATTAGTTACAATTCTTTGTTCTAGAAGTCTTTTTACTTGTTGTTCTAGAAGTAGTTTTTGCATTATCTGTACTAGCCTCAGTTCTAGTAGTTGCAGCTTTTTTACTACCTACTCTTTTGGTTGTACAATCGCATTTTCTGCTTGCCATATTTTCACCTCCTATATACACAAAGTAAATTTAATTACCTTGTATTTATATTTTGGTTTATTAATTATTAAAATATTACTATTGATAGTATCCAAATTATGTAAAAAAATTCCCAATATAAATAATTGAGAATTTTTACTTATGTCTAATCTATTGTTTATCTAACACCATAGTTCTGAGCAATACAATAACTATATAAGATAGTCAATAGATAATATATACAAAGCCAAGCAACAAAAGCACCTAAATAAACCCAATAACTATGCCAAACAAGTTCATTAACTACTGCAAGTGCAATTAGTGTACAAGCAGAAATAGAACAAGTTGTGCCTGAGAATTTATGTGTTTTTTCCCATACAATAGGGCTTGATTTTACCCAAGAAAAGCCAAAAATTGAAAATTCAGTCATTGGTTTGTAATAAAACTCGTCAAATCCTTCTGCAAATAAGAAAAGTGCAATAGGAAATAAAATCATAATTGTCCAAGGCCAATTTAACTGAACCCCAATCTCAAAATTGTTGTATTGTAAAAACATTAATATCCATAGAATGTATGTCGTAAATGCTACTGCTACATAAGCGGTTAAATATCTATACTTATGTTCTTGGTCTCTATGAAATACATCTATAAAGAAGATAATTCCACAGGATATAACTTGAGCAATAGGTATAATTAAATTATACCATCTATTGATAAATTCAGAAGCATACAAATTCCCTGTTAAACTAAATATAACATCATTTGGTAAGAAATTAATAAAAATAATCGTGCAAATCAAATTAAGTATTGTGAATAAAAAAATCATTCGAGAAGTTTTCATATAACAATATTCCCCTTTACAGTCGAGTATTTTTATTGTAATTCAAAATTAATATTTTGTCAATACTCTATTTATTTAAATATTTATGTATTTAATTAAAAAAAAAAGACTACAATAGTCTAATGTAGTCTTTAAAATTATTATTCTATAGAAATAATATAGTAATAAACCGGTTGTTCTCCAGAAATCATATTAATATCACAATCTGGATATCTTTGTTCTAATTCCTCTGCAAGTGCATTAGCATCTTCTTCAGCAACATCTTTGCCATAGAACAATGTCATATTAACACTATCAGGAGTAACAAGTTTATCTATTAATTGAATTGTTGTATCTTTAACAAGTGAACCTTTAGCGATTATTCCCTTATCATCAAGACCAATAATATCCCCCGTTTGCAAATCAAAACCATTTACGTGAGTTGTTCTAACAGCATATGTAACAGAAGCACTAGTAACCGAATCTTTAGCATTATTCATACTCTCAAGATTTTCATCAATAGTTCCGTCTGGATTAAATGCAAGAACTGATGCAACTCCTTCTGGAATTGATTTAGTTGGGATTACGTGAAGAATTTTCTTAGTAAGAGTCTTAGCCTGTTCTGCTGCAAGAATAATATTCTTATTATTAGGTAAAACGATAACATTCTTAGCAGGTATTCTATCTACTGCTTTAGCAATATCTTCTGCCGATGGGTTCATAGTCTGTCCACCTTCTATCATATCATCAACAAGAAGGTCG
>JBJEXU010000275.1:0-4812 GCA_051886095.1 Christensenellales bacterium
CCAAATTGGTTTTCTTTTTCCTAACGCCATATTGTAATCCTCTTATTATGTTGATGTTTTATAACAAAGAGCCATTCATAAAATTATGAACAGCTCTTGTTTTATTTTATGATTTTATATAATCACTTTTCTTTTATAACAATAAAGAACTCTTATCTATGTTAACAATGATAAACATGAACCTTATTCCTGTTTAACAAAAAGCAAGATGAAGTGGTAAATATTGTGCAGTTGTAGAGTTAACAACAATATAATAAGTTCCCTCGGTAAAACCACTTGCGGACAATGTTCCTGTAGCTCCTTCATTGTCTAACTCTGTATAATTACTATCAAATATCTTAATTGTAATCCCTTCTGTAACATATGAACTATCTTTCCATAGTCCCCCAGACAAATCGTATCCTTCATATTTATTAAGAATATCTTGAGTCAATACAATCTTAATAAAATAGTCTTGATTTGCCTTAAATGTACGAGTTATATTAAAAGCTCCTTCACTATCATCATAGGTCGCTGTAGCTGCCGTTTCAAAATAAGTACCTTCTTGACTAAAATGAACAACAACAATCTCATAATCTCCCGGTGTAACAAATGGTAATTCTAAATATTTAACACCATTAGACATTAAGTTAACAACTGTTTCTTGATCATCATATCCTTCGCCTGATCCAGGTCTTACAGCCATAAATTGACCTGCTGCTTGTGTTTCTAACCCTGTTTTAATAACTTGTTTGTTTTCATTATAAATTTTTGCATTAGCATGAGTAGTATCAGTTTGTTGCAAAGTTTTGTCAGTTTTAGTCAAACAAATCCAGTAATATCCGTCTTTTGGACCAGGGACTTCAACTGTATAACGGAAATAATAAGTGCCAGCTTCAGAAATTGTAAAAGCAACTTTTGTTTGAGTTTCGGTTGATTTTACAAAGTTCATATCAATGTAATTGCTATATGCGACAGACTCTGTTCTGGTTTCTCCACATACAGAACAAGTATATGTCTTTACACCATCTTGTTCAAAAGTTGCTTCGGTTGTAATAACGCCAGCATTCCAACTGTGTTCTGCTTTGTCAAGTAATTCTTTGCAATTTTCTTCTTCGCAAGCGTGCCAATGATATGTTGCGTCACTTGACCATTCCGCAACTGCTTTATGACTATGTCCACAAGCCGACAACATAAACATCGCTGGAACCATTAAGCAAATTGCTAAAGCAAAAGTCAAAAATAATTTTTTCTTAATTTTAATCATAATTTTTCTCCTTTAAAATAATTTTTTAATTCAAATTAAAAATTTGATTAATCTAATATTTTTTCCCTCCTTTATTTGTTATAATAATATTTTAGCATATACATTTAATCATTGTGTTGAAAATTCAGTCCACCTTTAGTTCACTTTTTGAATTTTTTAGTCCACTTTTGGTCCACCTTTTAGTTATTAAAATAAAAAACCTACTTTAAAAGTAGGTAATTATTTATATTAATTTCTTTGCTTTATCATAAAGTTCGGTTCTATTTTCAACTTCTAGTTTTCTAAAAATATTAGTTGTATGTTTTCTAACAGCACTTTCTGATATAAATAAATTGACAGCAATTTCTTTTCTTCGTTCGCCAAGTAATATATGTTTAAGAATTTCTTTTTCTCTATTTGTTAGAATGTTCAATGTTTGCCAATTAGTAAAAACTAATGCAATTTGTTCTTTACTAAAATTATTTTTCAAATCTAGAACTGACATATCTACCGATAAGGCGTCTGTTTTAATATTATTTGTTTTTAAGTACTCATATTCTCGTAACATTCCATAAAGTAAAAGCAACAGACCTTCGTTAATAATATATGAAATACAGAGAAATTCAAATTTATGTTCAACGAATTGTTCAATAAACCATACAAGAATATTACCAAAGACTATTACTGATAAAAAGATTGCGTGCATTTTTGATGTGATTTTCTTTTTTACTATTGAATAAATTATAATAGTAACCATCGAAACCATATAACTAAATAGATATACAAAATATAAATGATGCAAAATACCATATTCTTTTACAAGTCTTGAACCACCCTCAATTATTTCAAGTGAAACACTTTTATAATAAATTGGCAAATATCCACCGCTAGTAGCAATAAAAAGCATAATTATTCCAACAATAAGCAAAGAATAAGATAATATTTTAGAATATTTTATATTACATACATCAAGTATTAACATTAACATAAAGAATGGTAAAAAAATATTACCAATGTATGCTATGCTATTACAAATCAAAGCAAAGGTAAGACTTGAAGAAAGGGATAACATAAAGTATCCAGCATTACAAATTAATATTGAAATAAACAAAAGCATCAACCATTTTTCACGCTTTTTATCTACAAAGAAATATACAATCAACAAAATTAATGAAAGTGAGCAAGCAACTCCATAAAAGATTGACATTTATCCTCCACGCTTCTAAGAGTTTAGTAAAAATTTGGGTTGAATAAAAATTAGACTTATAAGTTAATGTAATTATAACACATTTTAATCAAATTAACAATTATTTAATTTACAAATCCTAAATATAAAAAACACGGTAATTTTAGTAAAACCGTGTTTAAATTTTTTAAAATATTTTATTTTTATTCTTGAGTATCTTCAGATACTTTCTCAGTTTTATCTTTTTTGACTAATGCCATAATTATAAACACAGCAAAAACAACTATTTTAGCAATATTTACAATATTAGATGTTATACTATAAAAATCGTATGCATTAGAACTATAATATCCATCAGCCATACTTCCAAAATAATGAAAAATAAGAAGTAACGCAGAAACTGCTGAAAAAATTAAAGACACAATAAAAGCAGTTTTAGTAGTCTTTTTAAGTTCTTCATCATCACTTTTTACAATTACATAACCCCCTACAAGTGCAAAAGCAATAAAACTTATGTATCCGCTGAACCAAATCAAAACATTTTTCCATTTTTTTGACCAAACTTCATTCATATTAAGCCTCCTATATATAAATATATATACAAATTTCTTGTAAAAAGTCAATAAAAATACAAAATATTAAAGTAAATATTAATTAAATAAAACTAAAGAACACCTACTGAGAAAACTACTCTTAGGTGTTCTTTGATTTTCATAACATTAGAAAGAACAATGCCAATCTAAGTAAACACAAATTATTACAATAACAAAAGTGCTTACATAAGTATTCGTGTTCAATACTTATTTTTGGTTTATACTCACGAATAATTGGCTTAATACTTGGTTTCATTACTTTAATTTTAAGAACATTACTATGATAAATAATTGAGTGCTTTTTATCATAAACATACGAAACTGAAGTTATTGTATCCATTTAATTTACCGTTACATCAAATTTGATTGTTACCGAAGCACCCGATTGCAATTCATCAAGAGCAAAACCTGTTGCTGGGTCATAATCTGGTTGTTCAACATCGTCAATTAATACACTACCATCAACAAATGTTGTTCCTTCTGGTATTGGGTCGGTAAAGAATAAATCGGTATTAGTAATAGAGCCTTCATTGGTGATAACATTCTGATATGTTAAGGTCTGACCAGAAATAACTGCAGATGCATTAGAGGTCTTGACTATAGTTATCTTATTTACTACTACGTTTAGAGTGACTTCACTAGTGTCTTCCGTAAGTTCTGCTTCATTTACTTGATAATTTATTGTGCTTTTATCAGTAATACTTTCTACTTCTGGTTCAGCATCTACTACTATTATAAATTCAACAGTTGTAGTTCCGCCATCTCCAAGAATGCCTGAAGGTAATTCAAAGCCTGTCGCGGGGTCAAAATCTTCATAAGGAGTACCATCAATTTCTACAGAACCTGCTTTAAAAGTGGCACCTTCGCTTAGAGTATCTTGTATATTTACTGACAAAATTTCATATTCGCTGTTATTTGTCAGAACGAGGGTTTGTTTTACTTCTTCTCCAGGCAAGACATATTCTTTTTCTAGAGATTTTTCTTTAATAAAACTCTCAGTCATATTTTCTGTTGTAGAAATATTACTTTCGGTAGAATAATCTTTTTCGGTTTGGTCGGGAAGAACATATTTTGAAGTTAAATTTGATTGATTTGTAATTACCATAAATTTCTCCTCCTAATACATTATATTAGAAAGAGAAAATAATGTGACTTAGTGATTTTTTCGCTTATTATCTTTAATCAAAACAATACTTAAATAGATAATATAACCTAAATTAACTGCAATTAATATCATAAAAATAATTAAATGTGCAATACCTAAAACCAAGATTTTAGCAAATGACAAAATAATTGAAATTAGCAAAAATAAAGCAAGAATTACATTTAAACTAAGAAGTATTATTGAAATAATTTTGAACAAATTTTTATTCATCCCAATACACCTCCTGTTGTTTAATCTCTTCCTCACTAAGACTAGTTTTAATTTCGCCATTATTACAATCTAATCCTTTGGAAACAATTGTTCCATTGTTAATAAGTGAACCAATCTGATAAAGGACATTCGTTTGGTCTAATACATAATTATTACTTGCGCTTATACAAATTACACTTTGAAATATTTGATATTGCAAATAACTCGAACCCAAGCAAGAGCCGATATAATATTTATTTTCATCATAACCATTAGTAAAAGTAGAAAGTGAATAACAATTATTTATTTCCCCATATAAGAAACCACTTATTCCACCAGCAAAAATAAAAATATCATTCTCGGTTTGAAGACTTATCTCACTATCACTCCCGCAGTCTTTAATGCTTGGCACAATCATTTGATTATTCTCAACTCTATAAGAAGAATATGCTGT
>JBJEXU010000276.1:0-4660 GCA_051886095.1 Christensenellales bacterium
ACAATTAACATATGAAGAGATTGAGCAAAATATTGCTTTAGGCAAACCCTTCGCTTTAAGATTGCTTTCCACCGGTAATCCCAATAATGTTATGGAATTTACCGATGCAATTAAAGGTAAGCGTAAAATTAGAGAAAATGGTAAAGATGTGGTGCTAGTTAAGAATAATGGTATCCCAGTTTATGCTTTTGCACACGCTGTAGATGATACTTTAATGCATACTACAACTATTGTAAGAGGGGAAGATTGGTTTCAATCTGTTGCAAGTCACATAGAGATATTTAATGCATTTGGATTTAAAGAAATACCTTATCTTCATACACCTAACATTTGTAAATTAGAAGATGGCAAAAAGAGAAAACTAAGCAAGCGTAAAGACCCAGAAGCAGATTGTAGATATTTCTTAAAAGATGGCTATCCTGTAGATGCTGTTAAAGAATATTTACTAAATTTACTTAATAGTGATTTTGAAGACTGGAGAAAAAATAATCCTAATCTACCTTACATTAATTTTCCATTCTCTATTGATAAAATCAATACTAGCAATCCTGTTTTTGATATGTTTAAACTTAATGATGTGTCTAAAGACTATATCTCAAGATTAACTGCTGGTGAGGTTTATAAACTTCTTCTTGCTTGGGCTAAAGAGTATGATACTGAGTTCGCTACCATTCTTGAGAAAAAACCAGATTATGCAATTAAAGTATTTAATATTGATAGGGATAATTTAAAGCCTAGAAAAGATATATTTAAATGGTCTATGGTAAAAGAATATTATAATTATATGTTTGAAGACTTCAATAATATTGATATTGATTTTGATTCTATAACCAATATAGATAGTGAATTATTATTCAGAATTTTGCATAGTTATGTATTATTGTTTGAAGAAGAATTAACAAAAGATGATTGGTTTAATAGGGTAAAAAAATTGGCTGAAGAACACGGATATTGTGTAGATAATAAAGTTTATAAAGCAAATCCTGAATTATATAAAGGTAATTTATCTGCATATTGTAATTTAATAAGGTATGCATTTACAGGTAAAACCAATACACCTGACTTATATTCTATTTGTATGGTTCTTGGTAAAGATGAATTATATAAGAGATTAGATATATTAAAGAATAAATTAAGAGAAAGATAAGTATAATGTTAAATTACCTCTGAAAAGGGTAAAAGTATAGGAAGAAAATTTTTTAATTTCTTCCTATTTTTAATACTAAAAAAAATATCTGACAATGTCAGATATTTAGTATGGTAGGAATGAGTGGACTCGCATTAAGCGACTGCGTCAATTCTCGGGTGGCAGTTTATCTGCCGAGTTCCCGAGTACAAGCCGACCCCCACCTTATGCCAAATTATTTTGGCAATTATTAATGCAGGGTGTCACCTTGATGTGTTGATTCTCAACACCTATCGCTTTTAGCGATAGTAGGTGGGAGTCGGTAGTTCTTAGTCCTTTCATTCCAACAAAAAAATCCCTTATGGGATTTTGTTTTGGTAGGAATGAGTGGACTCGAACCACCGACCCCCACCTTATCAGGGTGGTGCTCTAACCTGCTGAGCTACATTCCTATATGGTGGAGATAAACGGATTCGAACCGTTGACCCCCTGCTTGCAAGGCAGGTGCTCTAGCCAACTGAGCTATACCCCCACATATGTTTATTTAATTTTCTTTTGATTACGTCAGAATACTTATATATATTATCACTTAAATTTATCTATGTCAATAAATTTATAAATATTTTTTTAAATATTAATATTTTTTTAACAACATAACAAACAATTATTTTACCTACTATCGCTAAAAAGCGATAGGTGTTTAGAATCAACACATCAGGGTGTACCCTGTATTAATAATTGCCAAAATAATTTGGCATAAGGTGGGCCGTGATTGCGAACTTACTTATTTTTATAAATTTTTAATTGAATCTCTTAAATTGATTTTAAATAAAATCTATGATAATATAAAAAAAAATATAAATTTTATTATTTATTGTAATTTTAGATAATAAATATCGTAAGTTTTTATATAATATGGAGTTAATGTGGATAAAGGAAGAGTTCATTATTTAATTAAGAAACTACAGGAAGGTAGAAAAGAATATTTTGAAGAATTTTATGAAACTACTAAATCAGCAGTTTTTTATATGACAAAAAAATATTTAAATAATATAACTTCTATTGAAGATATTATGCAAGAATCTTATATAGCATTTTTAAATAACTTAGATAAAATTAATTGCAATGATAATCCAATATCTTATTTATTAACAATAACGAAAAATAAAACTATCGATGAGTTAAGAAAAAACAATAAAATTGATTTTATTGATTTAGATAACTTACAAATTATAGATAATAACAATAATTATCTAAGTGACTTTCCTTTATTAATGTATTGTAAAAAGAGACTTACAAAAGATGAATTCTATTTGCTAGAAATGACTGTAATCTATGACTATAAAAGAGTTGAGGTCGCAAAAATTTTAAACCAGCCAATTTCTACAATAAATTGGAAATATAACGAGTTACTTAAGAAGATTAAGAAATTTTATAAGGAGGTATATGATGAGAAAAAGTAAAATAATTCAACAAGAATTGTCAAGTAAAGTTCCTGACTTAAAAGATAAAATTGAATCTAACATTGATTGGCAAAACATAAAAATTAAGAATTCTCAACCAATGACAAAAACATCAAAACATTCTAATTTTTCTTTAAAATTTGCTTTTGGTTTTGCTTGTGTTATTGTATTAGTATGTTTAAGTGTTATATTGCCGGTTTACTTAAAGAAAGACAAAACATCTAATTATAACCTTATATTATCTGTAAATCCTATTATAAAGTTTGTAGTTAATGAAAATGATATAATTGTTGAACAATATGGTTTAAATGAAGATGGAGTTATTTTATTATATTCTGAGAATTATATAGGAAACAATATTGATACAGCAACACAGGAAATTTTGAATAAACTAAAAGATTTGGGTTTTATATCTGATACAATTAAATTATCTGTTTCTAATAGCTCAGGCAAAATATTAACTAAAAAACAAAATGAATTAATTAATATTATTGACAATTATTTAATCGATGAAAACATTAATACATTAATACTTGATGAAGAAGAAATTGAAAAATTAATAGATTATTATGAAGACCATAATATAAATGAATATAGTATTAATTTTATTACTAAATTTAAAAATAAACTTATAGAAGTTGCAAATAATAAACTAAGTGACATTGCTAACTTGGTTGAAGAGTTAGAACCATATGCTATAGATAGTGAATTGATTATAAGTGATTTTGATAAACAAAATGAAGTTGAACAATTCTGCACGAAATATAGTTGTTATCTTGACTTAGATTGGAATGATTTAAAATATGAAGACATTTTGGATTTCTGTGAAGAATTAAACGAATATAGAGAGGAATTATTAGAAAGTTTAGAAGAAATTAATGAATTTGATGGTGAAGATTATGATGATTTGTTAGAAGATTTATTTGATTTAGTTAAAGAAGAACTATTTGAAGAAAATTAAATTTTTATTAGAATTTTATCAAAGTTATTTCGTATATTAAATAGAAACAAGGAGGAATATATGAAAAATAAAAAATTAAAATCTATTTTATGTGCAGTTGCTGTTATTGCAACAATGCCTTTAGGTCTAACAGCCTGTAAGGAAAAGGGAAAGAGTATTGATGTCAATGCAAAAGATGTTTATGCTCTTTCTGCAGTTTCTAGTGTTAATTATTTAAAAAATTTAGAAACTGAGCCTTCGGTTCAAGGTATGTCAATTAATGCAACAAATTCAGATACTAGACCAACAAATATTTCTGATACAGATGTAGAAGGTATGAAAAATTGCTTATCAATGTTTGATAGTATAATTCAAAGTGGTGATGTTAATCATAGTACAACAAAAAATACCGATGTTGATAAGGCTAACTATAATTTTGTTATGACTATTACTTTACCTGGAACAAATGAGAATATAAAAATGTATTATAATGAAATCGAAACTGAAACTTCTAGAGAGATTGATGATGAAGATGAAGAGGTAAAGGTTTCAACTTCTCTTAGCGGAATAATGATATTAGGTGATAGTGAATTTGAAGTTGAGGGGGAGAGAGAATTTGAAACTGAAGGTGACGAAACAGAGGCTTCTATAGAATTTACAACAAGGAGTAAAGTTAATAGTGGAAATTACATTACAATTCAACAATCTGTTGAAAACGAAGACGGTGAATATGAGATAGAATATGAATACAAAATATATGAAAATGGTAAGTTAGTACAAGAAACAGAAACTGAAATTGAATCTGAAGATAACAAAATTGAATTAGAATTTAAATTAAAAGAAAATGGTGTACCTGGTAAAACTGTTTATAAAATCACAAAAGGGACATCTCCTAATACATTTGTCATCAAATACATTATAAATAATGTTTCTGATACAATAAATGTTATTAAGGTTACAGATGGTTATAAATTTACTTATTCAAATGGATTTGAAGAAAGTATATAATTAAATAACTAACTATATCAAGAGAGTCTATAAAGTATTTAAACTATTTAATTTCTAATCATTTGGTGATATTGTATTATTTTTAATTGTTATTTTGGTAAGTTATATTATATATAAGGTAGG